>NZ_CAMPOV010000016.1 GCF_946892675.1 Arthrobacter sp. Marseille-P9274 | reverse complement strand
CCCGACCCCGCCGCCAAGAACACACACCGCCGGCAGAACACACACCCCTCCCGCGCCCCGCCCCGCTGTGACCAAAATCCTCTCCACACCCCACGGCGGAGCCGACCAGCAAAAAACCGGAAGACGCGGAAGGAATGCGTGCCGGACGGACTCGAACGCAACAACCTCCCGGTCCACCGACAACCTCCCCGAGAAGGAACGACCGACCGGCACAACCATCCGGCCCGCGAAGAGCAACTGACAAGGAGAAACCAGGGAGAGCTCGAAACGGGGCACCGGACCCGCCTACTCCCCGTCTGCCTTTCCGGGGCTGTCAGAAGAACGGCGGGACTGTCCGGCCTGATCCGAAAGGAATCGGCGCTTGGACGGGATCGATCAGATCGTGCTTTCCCTCGAGCGCCCCGGGGTTTCACGGCCGGGGAAATCGCCGCGCACCTCGAGGCAGCCTACGGGGCCAAGGTCTCCACGGACACCATCAGCCGGATCACGGAGAAGGCCGCCCGGGAGCTGGCAGCATGGGTCCGCCCGCCCGCTGGATCCGATCTACCCGGTGATCTCCGTCAAGGCGACCGCCATCAAGGGCCGCAACGGTCAGGTACGCAGCCCCCCGTTCTCCGTCGACCTGTTCTCCGTCGACAGGGGTGTCACCCCCAAGCGGGGAGCGGAAATCCTCGCCATCCGGGCCGGCGACGGCGCCGAAGGCGCCCGGTTCTGGCTGCAGGTCCCCCCGAGCTGAAGAACCGGGGGCGTGGAAGACGTGCTCATCGCCGTCTGCGACGGGCTCAAAGGACTGCCGGAGACAATCACGCCCCTCCGCGATGGAAAGGTGATGCAGCACTGCATCGCGCACCTGATCCGCAACAGCTTCCACCAGGCCGGCCGGCAGCACCGCGACGGAATCGTCAAGGCGCTCAAACCGGTCTACACGGCGCCGAATGAGAGAGCCTCGCACCAGCGAAATCTGCCGGCCCCGGACCCCGTCTATCGGGCGGTCCTGCCTTTCTGAAAAGGGGCCGTTAAATGGCGGTGGGCTCCGGCCGGCGGGTGCGGCGGGAGCCCGGTGTGGTGTGGCTGGTGTGGGGTGGGGTGATTAAAGCGGTGAGGGGCGCCGCCGTCGTTGGCGGTGCCCCTCATCGTGGTGGTTGTGTCCGGCGGTGACCTACTCTCCCACACCCTCCCGGGTGCAGTACCATCGGCGCTGCGGGTCTTAGCTTCCG
>NZ_CAMPOV010000015.1 GCF_946892675.1 Arthrobacter sp. Marseille-P9274 | reverse complement strand
TGAGTTGGCCCCCGAAATGACCTGACAGGGTCTCGCTCTTAGATAAGAGTGAGCCATATGACTGAGCATACGACTAGGCGCTACAATGGCGGCGAGGTCCTCTCCGGGGTTCAGCGCCGGAGGCGCTGGACCCCGGAGGAAAAGGTCCGGATCGTCGAGGAGACGTATCTGCCGGGCATGAACGTGTCGCTGGTAGCCCGGCAGCATGGCATCAGTGGCAGCCAGATCTTCACCTGGCGCAGGCTGGTTGCGCAGGGTGCGCTGACTGCCGCCGGTGCCGGCGAGGAGGTGGTGCCCGCCTCCGAGTACCGGTCGCTGCAGAACCAGGTCGCCGAGCTGCAGCGCCTGCTGGGCAAGAAGACTATGGAAGCCGAGATACTGCGGGAGGCCGTCTCCCGGGCCGCAGGCCCAAAAAAACTCCTCTTGCGCTCGATCTCGTTGCCAGGGGACGACCGGTGAGCGCGGTGGCCGAGGCGTTGGGCGTCAGCCGCCAGCACCTGTCAGCCATGCACAACCGGTCGCCTACACGTCGGCGAGGTCGACCGCCTCTACCGGATACCGACTTGGTCAGCGACATCCGGGCGCTGATCGCCGATCTGCCCACCTACGGTTATCGCCGGGTCCACGCCCTTCTGCGCCGCCAGGCTGCCAGGATCGGGCGCACAGCGCCCAATCCCAAGCGGGTCTACCGGGTCATGAAGGTGCACGGGCTGCTGCTTCAGCGCCACAACGGCAGCCGGGAGGAGCGGCGCCATGATGGTCGCGTTGCCGTCGATCGGCGCAACACCCGCTGGTGCTCTGACGCCTTGGAGATCGCTTGCGACAATGGCGAAAAGGTGCGCGTCGCCTTTGCACTCGACTGCTGTGACCGCGAGGCCATGGGGCACGTTGCTACCACCGGCGGCATCACCGCCGAGGACATCCGTGATCTGATGGTCGCCACTGTCGAGCATCGCTTTGGCCCGGTGAACCGCTTGGCCTCGCCCATTGAATGGCTCAGCGATAACGGCAGCCCTTACGTTGCTCACGATACTCGCCGCTTCGCGCGCGACATCGGCCTCGTACCCCGCACCACGCCGGTCAGCTCTCCGCAATCGAACGGCATGGCCGAAGCTTTCGTGCGCACCCTCAAGCGCGACTACGTCCGTGTAAACCCGACGCCCGATGCACGCACTGTCATCGAGCAACTGCCCCGCTGGCTAACCCACTACAATGAGGTCCATCCGCACAAGGCGCTAGGCTACCGATCACCCCGCGAGTACATCACCCAAACCCGCGAGGCCTCGTCAGGCAATTAGGGGGCAACGACA
>NZ_CAMPOV010000014.1 GCF_946892675.1 Arthrobacter sp. Marseille-P9274 | reverse complement strand
CCGTAGCACATTGGGAAGCGCTGGTTCGGGGGCCGCTATGGCCCTGATGAAGGCAAGGCCGCGAAGCGGCCGCAGGCTTCATCAGGGCAAGCCATGGTCGGTCAGCAGGTATCTAAAGTGAGGTTGTCGAGACAACACTTTGGAGGCCGACCGACCATGACCAAGCTCACCTCTACGCCTGCCGGCGCCGTGCTGGTAGCCATCGATATGTCCAAGAACCGGCAGGAGGTCCTTATCGAGCGACCGGAAGGCGGCCGGCGCCGGCGGATGACCGTCATGGCGACCAAGGAGGACTATGACGGCTTCGTCGAGCAGCTCGCTGCCATCGGTCGTCCCATCATCGTCGGGTTCGAGGCGACGGGTAATTACCATCGCACGCTGGCGCACCGGCTGCTGACGGCGGGGTTTGAGCTGCGCCTCATCTCGTCGGTCGCGCTCGCCCGAACACGCGAGGCGTTGCACAATGGCTGGGACAAGAACGACCCCAAGGACGCGCAGGTCATCCTCCACATGCTGCGGATCGGTGCGACGCAGCGCTACGTCGACCCGCTCGCCGCGGGCATCAATGACCTGCAGGAACTCTCGAAGACCCACGAGACGATCTCCAGGATGAAAACGCAGACCTGGCACCGGATCCTGACCCACTATCTGCCGCTGTACTTCCCCGAGATCGCCCGCTTCGCAGGTAACAGCCGGTCCGACTGGTTTCTCGCGCTCATCGAGCGGTTTCCGACGCCGGCCACCATCACGGCACTGGACCGCGAGGCGTTCTCGGCCGCGGCGTGGCCGCTCATCGGCCGCAAGGTCTCCAAGGCACGCCTCATCAACGACATCTACGAGACGGCGTTCGCCTCGACGGCACTGCCGGTGCCGGAGGACTCCGCCGCCGTCACCATGTTCCGCATGGTCATTGCACAGGGCCGCAGCCTCATCCACCAGCGCGACGAGATCGAGCGGCTGGCCCATGCGCGGCTCGCCGATGACGTCGACTACCAGCTGCTGCGCAACATTCCGGGCATCGGTCCGATCAATGCGCTGACCATCCTGGCCGAGGCCGGTGATCTGCGCCGCTTCAACCATCATCGCCAGTTCCTGAAGTTTTGCGGCCTCGATCTCGCGACCTGCCAGTCGGGCACGTTCCGCGGCCGCACCAGGCTGTCCAAATACGGCAACGCGCGCCTGCGCCGCACCTTCTGGATGGCTGCCCAGGTCGCCGCGCGTCAGCGCGACAACAGCTTCCGCGACAAGCTCGGACGATACATTGCCGGGCACGCGGACGATGCCGACCGTCGCCGCAAGGCGATGACGGCGCTCACCGCCAAGATGGCGCGCGTGGCTCACGCCGTCATCAAGACGGGAACAGAGTACCGGCCGTTCCTCGAACGGTCGGATGCCAGGTGGAAGGACCCCTCTCTGCAAGTGCCGTGAGGGCGCTCCTCGAGCGACCCTGTAGATAATGTTCGGGCCTTCCACCTGGGTGCGTATCTCGTTTTAAGGATGGTGAGGACCACGGTCGCCCCGGCGCCGCTGGATCCTGCGTTTGCTATGGCAGGGAGCGATCCCGTTGACGGTGGGAGCCATCTGGCTCAGATTGCATGCCGCGCCGATGGTTGTCGGCGCATGGATATCTGCTGGCCAAAACCCGCCGCTGCTTCCCGACATAGGACGTTGTCC
>NZ_CAMPOV010000013.1 GCF_946892675.1 Arthrobacter sp. Marseille-P9274 | reverse complement strand
CTCCCGCGCGTGTCCCGCCCGCGCCCCCCGTTACCTTTTTCGTAGCCCTCTCCTGTTGCAGGATGAGGGTGTGCTGGCCGGTCGGTCCCGGCATGGTTGTTGCCCCCAGTCGTTGAAATGATCCGGGGGTGTTGCCACCGGGACCGACCCGGCGGGAGCTGATCGCTGATAGAGGCACGACGACGGGTCCTTTGTAACGTGGATGCCGACGGCTACCGCCATTGACCAGCCTGCACATGCGTTCGGGTTACGGCTCTGGGGAAGGCGGTTCGCTTTGATACTGGATCAGCAGGACATCGACGTGTTCATCGGATTGGACGTGGGAAAGTCCGACCACCATGCCGTCGCACTCGACACCACGGGCAAGCGGCTCTATGACCGCACGCTGCCCAACGACGAGGCGAAGCTGAAGCAGATCCTGACAGAGCTGGGCGGCCACGGCCGGATTCTGCTCGTCGTTGACCAGCCGGCCACGATCGGCGCGCTGCCCGTCGCGGTCGCCCGCGAGATGGGAGCGACGGTCGGCTATCTGCCGGGCCTGGCCATGCGCCGGATCGCGGACCTGCACCCGGGTCAGGCCAAGACGGATGCCCGGGACGCCGCGATCATCGCCGACGCAGCCCGGACCATGCCGCATACGCTGCGCTCGATCGCGCTCGGCGACGAAGCGATCGCCGAACTCGGGGTGCTCTGCGGCTTCGACGATGACCTCGCCGCGCAGATCACCGCGACCAGCAACCGGATCCGCGGACTGCTGACCCAGATCCATCCGGCCCTCGAACGCGCCCTTGGCCCGCACCTGGACCACCCTGCCGTCGCGGACCTGCTGACCCGGTATCCGACGCCGGCAGCGCTGAAAACAGCCGGCCGCGGCCACGTCCGCGCCCGGCTGAAGAAACGCGCGCCACGGGCTGCCGAACGCCTCACCGACGCGGTGTTCGCCGCCCTCGCCGAGCAGAGCGTGGTCGTCGCCGGCACCGACGCCGCCCGGATCGTGATACCCCGGCTGGCCGAGCAGCTGCTGTCCCTGCGGACCCAGCGCGATGACGTCGCGGCCCAGGTCGAAGCCATCGTGGAGGCCCACCCTCTTCACCAGGTCCTGACCTCGATGCCCGGCATCGGCGTCAGGACCTGCGCCCGCATCCTGACCGAAGTCGTCGGTAAAGACTTCAAAGACGCAGCACACCTGGCCTCCTACGCCGGCATCGCGCCGGTAACCCGCCGCTCCGGAACCTCGATCCGCGGCGAGCACACGAGCCGGCGCGGCAACAAAAAACTCAAACGAGCCTTGTTTCTTTCCGCCTGGATCTGCTTCAGCTTCGCCTCGTCGTTGGGCAGCGTGCGGTCATAGAGCCGCTTGCCCGTGGTGTCGAGTGCGACGGCATGGTGGTCGGACTTTCCCACGTCCAATCCGATGAACACGTCGATGTCCTGCTGATCCAGTATCAAAGCGAACCGCCTTCCCCAGAGCCGTAACCCGAACGCATGTGCAGGCTGGTCAATGGCGGTAGCCGTCGGCATCCACGTTACAAAGGACCCGTCGTCGTGCCTCTATCAGCGATCAGCTCCCGCCGGGTCGGTCCCGGTGGCAACACCCCCGGATCATTTCAACGACTGGGGGCAACAACCATGCCGGGACCGACCGGCCAGCACACCCTCATCCTGCAACAGGAGAGGGCTACGAAAAAGGTAACGGGGGGCGCGGGCGGGACACGCGCGGGAG
>NZ_CAMPOV010000012.1 GCF_946892675.1 Arthrobacter sp. Marseille-P9274 | reverse complement strand
GGCAGGGAGCGATCCCGTTGACGGTGGGAGCCATCTGGCTCAGATTGCATGCCGCGCCGATGGTTGTCGGCGCATGGATATCTGCTGGCCAAAACCCGCCGCTGCTTCCCGACATAGGACGTTGTCCACCGTCAACGTCTTCACCCGCGCAGCCAAGGGCCCCAGTTTGTCCTCAATGGCTTGGCCCACCAGATCAGCGGTCTTGTTGCTGACCTTGGCCAAAACGGCATAGCCGCTCTTGCGCTCTACCAAAGTCACGATGGCCTGCTTGTGTGCTGCGCCAATGACGGTGTCGCCCTCCCAGTGGCCTACCTGCTTGCGCTCTTCAATATGGCCTGGCCGCTCGCTGATCGGGCGTCTGTTGGGGATTTGCCCGCGTCTGTCGCGGCCGTGTAGATAGCGTTTGCGCCGAGGTTTTTGACTGCGCAGGTTCTGGTGCAGCTTGCCACCAGCGGCCTTGTCCGCATAGACACGCAGGTACACGCTCTCGTGGCTGACTGCAACCTTCTGGGCAATCTGCTCAGGACTCCATTGCAGTCCAAGGTAGAACACTACATCGCCCCAGACCTGAGCACTCACGCGTCGGGCGTTGCGGCTGCGCTGCGCTCGTTGGGCTGCCTTGCGGCACGCCTGCTCAGCGCGGTACCCGCGCTGACCACGACCGCGGTTCAATTCGCGGCTGATGGTGCTGCGGCTTCGACCCAGCAGGCGGGCAATCTCGCTGATGGTGTGATTGGCTTTCAAGAGACTGTGGATTTGGTATCGTTCTTCTCGGCTGAGGTGCTTGTACATCGGGCAACTTGGACTTGGCGGTTTGAGCGGCCATGATGCCTTGGCATCCTCAGCCACCCGTCACCGGGTTCATCTTTGTTGCGCTTCGTACTTGAATCCGCCATGGGTTCATGTGCAGCTCCATCAGCAAAAGGGGATGATAAGTTTATCACCACCGACTATTTGCAACAGTGCCGATAAAAATATATCATCATGAACAATAAAACTGTCTGCTTACATAAACAGTAATACAAGGGGTGTTATGAGCCATATTCAACGGGAAACGTCTTGCTCGAGGCCGCGATTAAATTCCAACCTGGATGCTGATTTATATGGGTATAGATGGGCTCGCGATAATGTCGGGCAATCAGGTGCGACAATCTATCGATTGTATGGGAAGCCCAATGCGCCAGAGTTGTTTCTGAAACATGGCAAAGGTAGCGTTGCCAATGATGTTACAGATGAGATGGTCAGACTAAACTGGCTGACGGCATTTATGCCTCTTCCGACCATCAAGCATTTTATCCGTACTCCTGATGATGCATGGTTACTCACCACTGCGATCCCCGGGAAAACAGCATTCCAGGTATTAGAAGAATATCCTGATTCAGGTGAAAATATTGTTGATGCGCTGGCAGTGTTCCTGCGCCGGTTGCATTCGATTCCTGTTTGTAATTGTCCTTTTAACAGCGATCGCGTATTTCGTCTCGCTCAGGCGCAATCACGAATGAATAACGGTTTGGTTGATGCTAGTGATTTTGATGACGAGCGTAATGGCTGGCCTGTTGAACAAGTCTGGAAAGAAATGCATAAGCTTTTGCCATTCTCACCGGATTCAGTCGTCACTCATGGTGATTTCTCACTTGATAACCTTATTTTTGACGAGGGGAAATTAATAGGTTGTATTGATGTTGGACGAGTCGGAATCGCAGACCGATACCAGGATCTTGCCATCCTATGGAACTGCCTCGGTGAGTTTTCTCCTTCATTACAGAAACGGCTTTTTCAAAAATATGGTATTGATAATCCTGATATGAATAAATTGCAGTTTCATTTGATGCTCGATGAGTTTTTCTGATAGTTAGTCTTTGTAGAGACACAAACCTGAAATTCCGGACACCGCGCTTCAGGACATCTCCCTGGACGCCGATATCTGGCAGTATCCGGACGGTACTATCGAACGCCGGGCCAACGGTACTACCCTGCCCTTTATGACTGACGACCGGCTATCTCACCCACGCACTTCTCCCTGAAATTTAGCATCGTCGCGGTTAATGTCGAAAATTTGCCACCTGACGTGGTTGGCATCGAGGGTGAAAACTGCCGTGGCGAGGGTGTTCTCCTCATCCGGATCGTCGGCAGCCAGCCGGTATTCACCGGCATCAATTTTCAGATTGATATCGTGCAGCACCTGGGTGGTGCCGAAATGTTTAGCGACCGCGCTAAATTCGGCACTGTTGCAAAGTTAGCGATGAGGCAGCCTTTTGTCTTATTCAAAGGCCTTACGTTTCAAAAACTCTGCTTACCAGGCGCATTTCGCCCAGGGGATCACCATAATAAAATGCTGAGGCCTGGCC
>NZ_CAMPOV010000011.1:0-2500 GCF_946892675.1 Arthrobacter sp. Marseille-P9274 | reverse complement strand
ACGACTTCCCCACTGTCTCCAGGACATGCTCAGCGAAATTGAATTCTCCGTGAAGATGCGGAGTACCCGCGGTTAGACGGAAAGACCCCGTGCACCTTTACTGCAGCTTCAGAGTGGCATTGGACAAGAACTGTGTAGCATAGGTGGGAGGCTTTGAAGCATTGGCGCCAGCCGATGTGGAGCCATAGGTGAAATACCACCCTGTTGTTGTTTAATGTCTAACCTCGTACCGTGAAACCGGTACAGGGACCCTCTGTGGCGGGTAGTTTGACTGGGGCGGTCGCCTCCTAAAGAGTAACGGAGGCGCGCGAAGGTTGGCTCAGGACGGTTGGAAACCGTCTGTTAGAGTGCAATGGCATAAGCCAGCCTGACTGCGAGACTGACAAGTCGAGCAGAGACGAAAGTCGGTCATAGTGATCCGGTGGTCCCTCGTGGAAGGGCCATCGCTCAACGGATAAAAGGTACGCCGGGGATAACAGGCTGATAACCCCCAAGAGCTCATATCGACGGGGTTGTTTGGCACCTCGATGTCGGCTCATCACATCCTGGGGCTGGAGCAGGTCCCAAGGGTTTGGCTGTTCGCCAATTAAAGTGGTACGTGAGCTGGGTTCAGAACGTCGCGAGACAGTTTGGTCCCTATCTGCCGTGGGCGTCGAAATTTGAGAGGAGTTGACCCTAGTACGAGAGGACCGGGTTGAACGTACCTCTGGTGTACCTGTCGTCGTGCCAACGGCGCAGCAGGGTAGCTATGTACGGACGGGATAACCGCTGAAAGCATCTAAGCGGGAAGCCTCCCTCAAGATAAGATTTCTCAGGACGGTCGAAGACCACGACCTTGATAGATCGGATGTGGAAGTGCGGTAACGCATGGAGCTAACCGATACTAATTGTCCTATTCGCGCTTGAGAGCTCCACACCCCCACCATCAGCCCTGGGCTAGATGGCAAAAGGGTCTGGTCAGCAAATCCAGCCAGTGCACGCATCGATTTTAAACCCAAACCCCCGCCCACAAGCGGGGGCACGTATTCTCGCAGACTCTATTGCCTGGTGGCCATAGCGTCGGTGTCCCACCCGATCCCATCCCGAACTCGGCCGTGAAACCCGACTGCGCCAATGGTACTACTGCTCAAGCAGTGGAAGAGTAGGGCGTCGCCAGGCATTACAGTCTGCGAAAATACAAAAACCCATTCACTTGTCCTTGCCCCTATACCCAGTGTCGCGGGGTGGAGCAGCCCGGTAGCTCGTCAGGCTCATAACCTGAAGGCCGCAGGTTCAAATCCTGCCCCCGCAACCAACTCAACAACAACCAAACCGTCTCAGGATCTCCCGAGACGGCTTTTTTGTGCCTGTTTCCTGCGGCTTAGGCCCGAGTCGCGGACGCTCAGGACGCTTCATATCCGCCCCGGCGGTGCCAGGACGTCGATTTGCCTTTGGGGGTATCTTCGTGGGTATCATCCCGGCCTCGCCACGAGATACCCCCATGGCCCTCAAAGAGCTGAGTAGCCCCTAGTTTTCTAGACGCCTTCCGCCTTCAAAACCTGCAGCCGTTCGAACGCGACGGGCGACAGCATCCCGTTCCTGACCTGCTTGCGTACAGGGTTGTAGAACATCTCGACGTAATCGAACACGTCCTGCCGGCTTCCTCGCGGGTTTTATAGGTGCGGCGCCGGATGCGCTCGCGCTTGAGCGAGGAGAAGAAGCTCTCGGCGACGGCATTGTCATGGCAGTTGCCGCGTCGGCTCATCGAGTGCGCAAGATTGTGAGCCCGGATGAAGGTGGCCCACTCCATGCTGGTGAACTGCGAGCCCTGGTCGGAGTGGATCAGCACCCGTTGCTTCGGCTTGCGCCGCCATACCGCCATGTGCAGCGCCTGCAGCACCACATCGGTGGTCTGTCGGCTCTGCATCGACCAGCCCACCACGCGGCGGGAATACAGGTCGATCACGACCGCCAGATAGACGAAGCCTTCCAGGGTGCGAATGTAGGTGATGTCCGTCACCCAGGCCCGGTCTGGCGCAGCGACGTCGAACTGGCGGTCCAGCGTGTTGTCGACCGCCAGGGACGGCTTGCCGCCATGGCTGCCGGGCCGGCGCTTATAGCCGATCTGCGCCTTGATGCCCGCCAATCTGGTCAATCTGGCAACCCGGTTCGGGCAGCAGGTTTCGCCGTGATCCAGCAGGTCGTCGTGCAGCTTGCGGTAGCCATAGACCTTGCCACTGTCGTTCCAGGCCCGCCGCAGCAGCTCCGTTTGCCGAGGATCCTCCCGAGCCCGCCGGCTCAGCGGGCTCTTCTGCCAAGCATAGAAAATGCTAGGCTGCACGGCGAGGCAGCGGCACATTGCCCGCACGCCAAAGTGATCACGATGCTGGGCAATGAACGCGTATCTCACTTTGCATCCCGAGCGAAATACGCGGTGGCTTTATGGGATGGCCCGCCCCTTTTCCCCGGCATCGGATATGATGCTGGTGCTTGAAGAGGAAAGGAGCGGACCGATGTCTAT
>NZ_CAMPOV010000010.1 GCF_946892675.1 Arthrobacter sp. Marseille-P9274 | reverse complement strand
TCGGCATCTCCAAGCCAACACTCTACGCCTATGTGCGATCGGCCGAGACCAAGCCGGTAGCCGCGTAGCGACGCTCGCCGACAAATAGCGCGATCAGAATGCCGCCACTTAGCGCGAGCGTTTACACCTACCCCTCTTGATCGATTTGAGGGCACCTTGGACTTTGCGATGCAAAAATCATAGGTTCTGCATCGCTACGGCAACGGCGGAAATCCGGGGGCTTCCGTGATGCATATATCCGATGCACAATGGCCGCATGATCTACGGCTATGCACGCGTTTCCTCGACCGGCCAGGACCTCGCCCCGCAGGTCGCCCAGCTCCTCGCTGCCGGCTGCGCCAAGATCTACCAGGAGAAGGCCAGCGCCGCGTCGGCCGAGCGGCAGAAGCTCAAGCGCGCGATCGGCGCACTCGATGCTGGCGACGTGCTGATGGTGACGGCCACCGATCGCCTGGCGCGCAACACCCGTGACCTGTTGAACATCCTTCATGCGGTGAAGGAGGCAGGGGCTGGCTTCCGCTCGATCGCGGAGCCGATGGTGGACACGACCTCGCAGTTTGCCGAGGTCGTCATCGCCGTCCTCGGGATCGCGGCAAGCTGGGAGCGCCAGCGGATCGTCGAGCGCACCGCAGTCGGCCGCGACCAGGCCAAGGCCCGTGGCGTGAAGTTCGGCCGGCGCGCCGCCCTCACGCCTCACCAGCAGGCCGAGGCGCTACAGCGCCTTGCCAACGGTGACACGCAGCGCACCGTCGCCGCTTTGCTCGGGGTCGATCAGGCCACGATATCGCGGCTGTCGCGGAGACAGGAAGAAAGGCCCTAATTAACAATGTTTGGTTTCTTCAAAAAGAAAGCCGCAAAGCCAGACCTCCATTTTGCGGCAAAGGGTTACATGCAGGTCGCAATTACCCGTCAGCATCGACCTGATTTTGATCTCCACGTTATCGAGCGTGGTTATGCAGCGGAGTTGTTGGATGAAGGATGCTCGACGCAGCAGGCATGGTCTGCTCGTTGGGGAGGCGTCTGCGCTATCAACGGTTCACCATCAGATTTTGAAGATGCGGTAGCTGCTATGAGGGAAGCACGCCGAGAAACAGGTATGTCCGAAAGGATGGGTAGCAAAGAAGAGGCCGAGGCTATGTATCTGGCGGCAGCTACCGCCGTCGTCACTCTACAGAATACGATGGACCCGGAAGGCTACCCGCATTTTCTGCGTTATATCGGGGCGCATTAAGCGGTCATTCGTCGGGGCGGCCAAATAGGCGACCGAAAAACCCCCTCTTGGATTCCGTGGGGCCGGGGCCGGCCAGCAGTCCGATCACTCGGGCTTGAGCCTCACGTCGTTCCTCATCCGATTGATCGAGGCGACGGCGAAGATCATCGATCGTGCCGTCCCGATCGCGCAACTGTTCCAAGGCAGCATCAAGACGAGCCTGCAACACATTGGAATCAGACCCGTTACGGGTGTCAGCATTGCCGTTGCGTAGCGTTTCAGATGGCGTTTCAGTTACTGGTGCGGCAGACTTGGGAGGGTACACCCGGTGCAGTTCGACCGGCTCGATCGAAAAAGAACCATCATCCTTTTTTATCGCAGAAATCCGACCGCTATTGATGGCTCGTGATATGGAAGCCTTGCTGATACCCGTTGCCTTTGCGGCTTCTCCGAGGGTGTAAGCCATCTTATCCGTCCCTGTTGCGGATCGTTTCAAAACGTAATCGGCTAACTGTTAGCAGAAACGGTCAGGTGGCGAAATGGTCAGACTCTGCCCCACTTGGTGGCACACCCCGTAACCCATTTCGTCCAATCTGCCTTGAGGGCATCCCCTACCAGTTTACGGCGCTGTTCGGGGCGGACGCGAGCATACTGATCCGCTAGGCGCTGTACGGAGTGACCACCGCCTAGGGCCATTCCGATTGCATGAAGCTCCGGGGTCTTGAACTCGTCCACCTGATCGTCGGCCGGCCAGCGTAAGGTGTCCGAAACCGATAGCCGAGAAGCCGCCGAGGCGATGAGGCTGGCGGTGTCGACGAGGGTTTCTGTCGTCCCTTCCCGGCGGGCCTTTCGGCCGCTGCTATGACGTCCCGCCTCATCGGCCGCGGCGTCAGTGGCGTCGTCGTCTTTAGGGGTGAAGGTCAGGGTGACATGGGTGATCTTGCCCCGCGCCCCGCGCTTTTCCGACCAGTCCATCGTGAAGGCGGCAAGCTGATCGATTTCGGCTTTGCTAGGTGTCAGTACCAGACGCCGGAAGTCGGAGAAGTTGGGCATCGAATTAGAGGGTGTGCCAAGCCGCTCCCGCAGCTCATCGATTGTTCCAGACCATGTGGGGCTACGCCGACCAGCCAGCAGGCAACCCATCTCATAGAGGGTGATCGCATACTTCGACCGGAAGGCGAGCAGAGCCGCCCGGTTTAGGCGAGCGTAGTAATCGCTCCCCTGTAGGATTGCCCTAGCCGGTGCCGTGAACTCCCACTCGACGGTGGCCCGGCCGTCTTCCGCATGTTCGTTGAGCGTCCAGGCGAGCAGGGCAGCGGTGAGCGTCGCCGCACGCCCTTGCGCCGAGGTCGAAGGCATTTGGAACTTCACATCCATCAGCTCATCGAGGGTGTCCTGGATCCGATCATTGGCGTTGTGGGTGCCTCGCAGATCGCGCTTGGCGATAACATGCGATCCCGGTCGCCACGCTTCGCCGGCAGCTTTGGCGATTAGAAGGGCCAGGGTCTTGCGGGCCGCCAAAGAGGGTGACGTACCTGCGCCGAACCGCGCTTCGATGAACTCGCCAGCTTTGACGATGGCATGACCGTCACGAACTGAGGTCGTGGAAGCCGCCTTCATCGTGCGGCCGATAGGAAGGTCGTCGGGCACGGCGTGAGCTTAGCCAGTTACGACATAAGATCAATGTCAATGTCATAGATCGCACAGTCGCCCCATCCTCATGGGGCACCCGATCCGTCGTAACTGAGCACCCCATTTGTCGTAGGTGCGCACCCCATTTGTCGTAACTGAGCACCCCATTTGTCGTAGGTCGGACCATTTTCCCTATATGAATCAACAGACAAGCAACCACTGAATCATAGAATCAATAGAATCTAGAATCATCGCGGGCGCGCGAGGCTAGCGTTGCATGATGGCAAGCGGAATCGGCCTTTGGCCGATGCGCTAATGATGCGTGCCGGCTACGCCGTCACAGAAGCGGCCTACCGGCCGCAGGCTTGGCGAGGAAAGAGTCGGGGCAGCGGCATCGTGCCATTATTCGCCGGTCGTCACACGGCGAGGCGGTTTGCCGTTGCGATCGTGGACGACGATCGCGGACACGCCCGAGGCGGCGATGCGGTCAATCAGGCGATCGGCCTCCTCGTACTGATCGCTGGGCCAGTCGCGGGCGACGTGAACGGACACGTCGCCGATTTCCAGCGTCAGGTGCGAGATGGAGGGATCGAGGTCGAGCAGCCGCGCCATGTCGGCCTGGGCGTTAGGCGTGACGTGCCGAAGATCGTGGCCGGTCATGATGAGCTGCCAGGTGCGGGTGCGATCATCGAGGCTCATGGCAGCAACCACCCGGTGTAGGATTTGGCATCAGGGTTTGCGCCGAAGCACCAGTATGCCCCGTCGCGCTTCTCGCGCTTCCAGCCATGATCCTTTGGGCAGGCCGCGATGGCGGGGATGGTCTGTTCGCTGGCCTGATCGATGCGGCGGGCGAGCTTGCCGTTGGTGGTGTTAGCCCAGCTCGCCGCAGCCGTTTCATCACGGGCGCGGGCGTAGCCTTGCGCATCGCCGGCCCCGTTACCCAGGTAGTAGCCGTAACCCCCGGCGATCGGGACCAGCAGGGCGAAACCGGCGAGCGCACCGTTCCACCACCTGTCCCAACGGCGCCGGCGCTGTTCATAGGCGCGGCGATCGGCGGCATCGGTCGCGAGCCGATCGGCCAGGGCGGCGTGTGCGGCCGTGTCAGCATCGATCCGACGCCGCAGGGCCTCTCCCGCCCCGGCAAGGCCGTCTGTGGCCCCACGACGCGCTCCGGCCTCCGCACGGGCCTCCAAGGCGGCAGGATCGACCAGGCGGGCCGCTATGGCCTTGTCACGGGCTTCCTCGTCCTCGGCGCGCTGTGCATCCCTGGCGGCGGCATCGGCAAGGCTGGCACGCACGTCGGACACCAAGTCGCGCAGGGTGCCAAAGCCGGCGAGGATGCGTTGGATGTTGGTATCAAGGTGGGAGAAGAAACTTTGCGCCTGGGCAGTGTCGGCGGCACCGCGCGCACGACCGGCAGCAGAGGGCGGCGGGTCGGGAGGCGTGTCGAACTCGGCGGGATCGAACTTGTCGGATGGGGGATCGGCTCTGCCCCCACCACGCGCCATTCCCCTTCCGCGTCCCTGATCGTGGAGCTGGCGGGCCTGTTCGAGCAGGCGGCGGGGGTCGTCGTCGCGGTCGCGATCCATCAGCGATCCTCCCCGGGCAGCGTCCACCCCTCGAACGGCTTCTTGTCTTGATCGCGGCTGATGCGGTGAATCAGCTCGGAGACGATGCCGGCGAAGCGTTTGTCCTTGCTGGCGGCGTCGATGAGCAGCCCGCCCAGGATAATCTTGCGGCGGGTATCGAGGCGGCGACCTTCGGCAGCGACACGGGCATTGAGCGCGTCGAGACGGGCCTTGGCCTGATCAACTCGTTTGCGGGCCTGTTCGATTGCTTCTGGTGTCGGTGCCGCCATGTTTCCTACCCGAAAGCATGAATACAAAGTGAGTATAGCGCAACTCAACAAGCGAAGCCACCCGAGACGACGATAGGAGACAAGGGCGCACTTTAGCATTACTACGTAATGCGTGCGGCAGGGATACCCTGCACCCATGTCGCGGTGCGACAGCGGGGCCTCCGCCCCACACCCCGACCAGCGTCATGCCGCTGGACTACGTTGGAGAAGGCAGGCGCAGCGATGGCGATCTATCATCTGGCGGTGAAATCGGTGTCGCGCTCGACCGGGCGCAGCGCGGTCGCGGCGGTTGCGTATCGTGCTGGCGTCTGTCTCGAAAACGAGCGTGACGGCCTGGTCCACGACTACACGCGGCGAGGCGGCGTCGAGGATGCGTTCATCGTTGCACCAGAAGGGGCGGAGTGGGCGCAGGATCGCTCCACCCTGTGGAACGCGGCCGAGGCGGCGGAGAAGCGCAAGGATGCCAAGGTGGCGCGGGAATACGAGTTGGGGCTACCGGCCGAGCTGGACGCCGGTCAGCGCCGCGACCTGGTTCGTGCTTTCGCGGAGAATATCCGCGACCGCTACGGGGTGGCGGTCGATGCAGCGATCCATGCCCCCCATGATTACGGCGACGATCGCAACCACCACGCCCACGTCATGACGACGACGCGGGAGGTCGGGCCTGACGGGCTGGGGGCGAAGACGCGCCAGCTCGACGTGCGCACGACGGCCTCGGTGGAGGTGGAGGCGATCCGTGAGCGGTGGGCGGGAATGGTCAACGACGCGTTGGAACTGGCCCAGGTGTCGGAGCGGGTCGATCACCGCAGTTACGAGCGTCAGGGGCTGGATATCGAGCCGACTGTGAAGATGGGCCACGCATCGGCCGCGATCGAGCGGCGCGCGTCGGCCGAGCAGATCGCGGCCGGCGAGGAGCCGCACGCCGTCACCCCGCGCGGGCAGATGAACGAGGCGATCATGGAGAAGCGGGGATTGGGCTTCTACATCGAGCGCGGCCAAGAGCGGATACGGGAATGGTCCCACCAGCTACGCGAGCGTGCCGAGCTGGCGATGCAGGGCATGTCGAGCTTGGTCCAGGGCGCGGCGCGGGCGATGCGGTCGGGGTTGCAGACCAGCGCAGGCGACGGGTTCAACGGGTTGCCTGCACTCGACCAGTTACCCCGGCGCGAGCAGACCGGTCCCGAGTTGGATCAACCGCAGATCGAGCGCGATCGGCAGCGGAATCGGCAACACGATCACGACATAGGGTTCGGGCGATAGCAGAAGGCTTCGCTTGACCGGCAGCATGTGCTAAATAACACCAATAGTATGAGAAACATGGAGGCCGCTATGGCGACCGTGCGCAAGACGATCACCCTTACCGAGCAGCAGAATGCGTGGATTGCCGCGCAGATCGACGCCGGCAGCTACACCAACGACAGCGAGGCGATCCGCGACCTCATCCGGCGCGAGCAGGAGCGGGGCCTTGAGATGGAGAGCATCCGTCAGGCGCTGATCGAGGGCGAGCAGAGCGGCGAGCCGGAGCTGTTCGACTTCGCCGCGTTCAAGCGGCGCAAAGCCGAGCAGCATGGCTGAATACCGGCTTAGCCCGAGGGCGCAGCGCGACCTCGATGCGATCTTCGACTATACCGTAGCGCATTGGGATTTGCCCCAAGCGATGCGCTATACCGACCTCATTGAGGCCGCTTGCGCCGATCTGGCCAAAGCACCGCAGCAGGCGCAGGGCTGCGCCAACATCCGGCCAGGCTATCGACGGCGCGGTGTTGAGCAGCACGTCATCTATTTTCGGCCGACCAGCTATGGCATCGCCGTCATCCGCATCCTGCATCAGCGCATGGATGCGAGCCGTCACCTGTGAATATTCAGGGTTCCTCCTTACGTCCTTCCATATCGTAGAGCATCACATCGTCACGCCCAGTCATCATTCCATATTTGAGGGAAGTCGTGTTGATCGTTGCCAAGCTGTTTTCAGAAACCATCGTGGTGACGTGAAGGCAATCAAGGTAGCGCAGGGTAGCTTCGACGCTATTTTCTCTCATGTAACGGACTACAAAATCAGGCGACCAAACCACGCCGCCGCCCTGCTGACCGATTAGAACGTCATTGGTCTGAAGGGAGTGAGACGTCCCACCTTGCCCGTTCTGAAAGATGCTTTCGCGGATCATTTTTCCATTGATGGACTGGCACGAGTAGCCGCCGCGAACAGCATCGTCTCCGATACCGATCGCCGGATCGGTGTAACGGGCTTTTATATACCGGCTCGCAAAGACCGTCGGCGGTTCCATGTCGCCGACCTGGACCAGCGTAGAGGCGCTCAGGCAATCCCACTGGCCCTTACTCGGCCAGCATCGCTCAGCCTGTTCGTTGGCAAACTTCTCGCTCGGTGACGCTTCCAGCCATCCCCAACTTCCATCGGGTAGCTTCCTCCAAGGATGCTTCGGCGTCTGTTCTACGGCTTGCTTTTGGCCGTTGTCGGGAGCTGGGTGACAACCCGTAACGGCCAATGCCGCGATGACGAAAAATCTCATTTCAGACTACTGCTTGTTTGGGAGGCGGAAGGTCACTTCCTGCGACGATCCCGATAGGCTCTGCCCAGTATCGGTAATTGTTCGCCCGGTCGAACTGAACGAGGATACCTTGAGGCCGCAGAGCTTCCCATAAGCGGAGCTGGCATACGATTTGCTGACGCCATTGTCCGTGAAGCGCCACTTGCCGCTGTTCTCGGAGAACTCCCTTGGTTTTACCAGTGCTGCCCAGAATGTGCGGTAGAACTCTCCTTCGTCCGTTGCACGGCATGAAGGCAGCACTGTCGCCATAAAGTCCGCAAAGCCCGAGCCTTGATAATCGGCGGGATTGTCGGACAGGATCGGGTATCTGCCCGAAAAAGAGATAGACTCGACCTTGCCGTCAACGACTGACGCGCTGATACCCACAATATCCAGGGGAGGCGACGTGTCTCTGAACCCGAAATCTTTAACGTAGGACCGGGCATCCGTGTGGGGCAGAACGATTTGCAAGGTCAGATTACGACGCCGGGCCTTGTCCGGATCGAAGCTGGCTTGGCTGCTCCAATCGTAAAACGGAATATCGGCTGCGGTTGTCACGAAGAAGCGTGTAGCCAGATAGGAGATACAGGCAGCGGGGCTTTGTCCTAGGCATCCTTCGCCGCTGGTTGTCTTACTCTCATCAATCAGCGCCTTTTCAACGGATGTTGCCTTAGCGGAGATTAAACGATCTCCTTCTTGTCGCATATCGACAAGAACACTTTTCTGAGCCTGAATCCCAGCGTTGAGCGTGAATGAATGCTGCGTTTGCGGATATGTGACGGGCGAGCAATACGGGAAAAATCCGTTGGAACGGAACGTCAGAGCCGCCTCGCAATAGACTGCGGGCACCTTGCTTTCCAAGGATGTCCTGAGCTGTTCAATACGCCGCTCTTCCTTAGTTGACTTTCGGTCTTTTGCCGTAGCTGGTCCTGTCGCAACCGCTAATACTATCGATCCCGCTATAATCATACGCATCGCTTTCCTCCCAGATTATTTATTTGTGCAGCGTACGCTTTTAACTTCACGGGTATCTATCGGTTCTCCGTCATCTCCAATCGGGTATCGATACATCACATTTTTATCGCGATCATCAATCTCCATCCTAATATTACTTTCTCCTAACAGGTTAGTCTCCGTTCGCCCTGTAAACCTTCCATTGAACAGGCTGCCACTGCCACCACGCTTCGTCATCGCCCCGCCAAACTCGACACCAATTAAAAGGTAATCATTACCCTCATAGTAATTTACGCTACCACCATCGATAAAGACCTTGTTGACGCCCTCTGCATCGCGGCAATCCGCAAGCGTCGGTGCCCAGCTACCACGGAAAACTTGTGATATTTCATCGTGGTATGGCTTAGATTGCGCCGCGCTGAGGCTTGGGACGCATATCAACGCTGCAATTAGAATTGCTCTCATACCTACCTGTAAACGCTCGCGATAATTGGCGGCATTCTGATCGCGCTATTTGTCAGTTGCCGGGTCCGATGACGAGGCAATCGCGCGCGGCCTGAACGATGTCAGCGGTGACCTCCTCGACGCGGTTGAGGGTCATGATCCGCCGCATCTGCGCGAACAGG
>NZ_CAMPOV010000009.1 GCF_946892675.1 Arthrobacter sp. Marseille-P9274 | reverse complement strand
GGCCAGGCCTCAGCATTTTATTATGGTGATCCCCTGGGCGAAATGCGCCTGGTAAGCAGAGTTTTTGAAACGTAAGGCCTTTGAATAAGACAAAAGGCTGCCTCATCGCTAACTTTGCAACAGTGCCCTCGCGATGACATCGCCCAGCGGCTGGCCATCATCCTGTGCATCGACCAGGGCGCCCCCGATCTCGGCGAAGGATTTCAGGGTGTCACGCACCACCCCCGCTTCGTCTGCGACCTTTGCATGGCAAATACGCTCCGAAGCACGGTAGAGACGGCCGACGATCCGGTCGTGGGTTTCGACCACTGCGTCGGCCAACATCGCCTGCCATTCCGAGACGCAAACAGCCAAGATCGCAAGCCGCCTGTCCTCCGGGAGATCGCGCATGCCGTCGGCATAATACCGTTCACCCTGCCTGCGCAGACGAGTCACCCGATGGGCAGGAACGCCGGCAAGCAGATCCTCGGGGAGATCGACGCGTTGCAGATATTCGAGCCGGTCGAGCAGCCGGTTGGCCGACGAAGAGTTCGAGCCAGGCTCGAACTGGCGCAGCCACACAAAACGGGTCACCCGATCATCAGCCGTCTCCTCGAGCAATGCCAGCAACTGTTCTCGGATCGACATAGGCAGCCGACTGGCGATCCTCGTCTCGATGCGTCGCTCGGCATCGACGAGAGCCGCGGCACAAAGCCGCTCGATCGTGGATGTCGCGGGAAGGACAGTGCGGGTGCGTCGGCACTCGGCTACGAAGCGACGGGCGATATCCTCGTTCGACACCGCCATCTCGGCTTCTCGGAACAACCATTCCTTCAGCTCGCTCGCACCACGTCCGGAGAAGGTGCGGAAGCCGTAGAGCCCCCGTAACTCGGCAAGATGCTCGTGCCGTGTTTCCTCGCGGGCAGCATAGTCTACGAGATCGTCGGCACCCAGGCCAAGCTGCGCTCCGATAAATTCGATGACCTCTGCAGGGATCAGTTCGCCTGGAGCCAGCACCCGGCCGGGATAGCGCAGGACACACAATTGCAGGGCGAAGCCGAACCTGTTGTGAGCGCGCCGACGCAGCCTGATATGCCCAAAGTCTTCATCACTCAGCGTATAGTGCTTGAGCAAATCCGTCTGTGAAGTCGGCAAGCGCAACAGCGCGTCTTTCTGCCGATCGGTTAGAGTGACGCGACGCGGCATACATGTTCCTTTTTCAAAATCTGATAGCGTTCAAGACGCTTTGTTTATGAAGCTGGTTGAGATACATTTCCAGAGGTCAATGCAATCGTGGCCGAAGCGCCGCCTCAAACCAACGTTTGTGATACATGCTGATCGGATATGCCCGCGTCTCCAAAGCCGATGGCTCGCAGTCTCTCGACCTGCAGCACGACGCCTTGCGCGCCGCAGGTGTCGAACGGGACAATATCTATGATGATCTTGCTTCCGGCGGTCGTGATGATCGCCCTGGCTTGACTGCCTGCCTCAAGTCATTGCGTGACGGCGATGTGCTGGTGGTCTGGAAGCTCGATCGCCTCGGACGATCGCTTGCCCATCTGGTCAACACGGTGAAGGAGCTGTCAGACCGCAAGATCGGCCTGCGGGTTCTGACTGGAAAGGGCGCTCAGATCGACACCACGACTGCGTCCGGTCGCATGGTGTTCGGAATCTTCGCCACCTTGGCCGAGTTCGAGCGGGATCTGATCCGAGAGCGCACCATGGCGGGTCTCGCCTCCGCGAGAGCGCGCGGTCGCAAGGGCGGACGAAAATTCGCGCTCACCAAAGCTCAGGTGCGTCTCGCGCAAGCCGCCATGGCCCAGCGCGATACTTCAGTTTCCGATCTCTGCAAGGAACTCGGCATCGAGCGCGTCACTCTCTACCGATATGTCGGTCCCAAAGGCGAGCTCAGAGACCATGGAAAGCATGTTCTCGGACTTACGTAGCAACTCGTTTCTTTTCGCAGGTTGAGCCACAGAGGTGGATCAGGAAATTTGAACAACACTTATAAGTGATATTTTGCTCCCCAAATGATGTTATAAACATCAATATATGGAGTATTTTATGACACGTAGACCAAGAAGAAATCATTCAAATGACTTTAAAGCTAAGGTAGCACTTGCTGCGATTAAAGCAGAAAAAACACTTGCTGAATTGAGTGCTGAATTTGATGTTCATCAAAACCAAATTATTGACTGGAAAAATCAACTGATTTCAGCTTCCTCGCAAGCTTTCGATCAATCAAAAGCTCCAACAGAACCACCCATCGATCTAAAAAAACTACATGCAAAAATCGGTGAGCAGGCATTAGAAATTGATTTTTTAGAAGGTGTGTTGAAGAAACTGGGTCGCTTCAACCACAAAAGTTAATCGATGACTCACTTCAGATTTCAGTATCTAAGCAAGCTAAGCTGCTGAAAGTCTCCCGTGGTTGTTATTACTATCGCCCAAAACCTGTGAGTGAATCAGATCTGAAGCTGATGCGCTGTATGGATGAGTTACATATGCAATACCCTTTTGCAGGTAGCCGTATGATGCGTGATTTATTGAATCGTCAAGGACATCATATAGGACGACGTCATACACGTACTTTAATGAAGAAAATGGGCATTAATGCGTTATATCGTAAACCAAATCTAAGTCAGGCCAATCAAGCTCACCGTAAATATCCATATCTGCTCAAAGGATTGGCTATTCAGCGCAGTAATCAAGTGTGGTCTACGGATATAACGTATATCCCTATGGCAAAAGGCTTTGTTTATTTATGTGCTGTGATTGATTGGCATAGCCGCAAGGTACTTGCGCATAGAGTATCGATTAGTATGGAGGTTACATTTTGCATAGAAACATTAAATGAAGCTATTGAAAAATATGGCCGACCTGAAGTCTTTAATACAGACCAAGGCAGTCAGTTTACCAGTGATGCATTTATTGATGTATTGAAATCAAATGGCATTCAAATCAGTATGGATGGTAAAGGTCGATGGGTTGATAATGTGATGGTTGAACGATTATGGCGGAGCGTTAAATATGAAGAGGTGTATCTCAAAGCCTACAGCAATGTTTTGGATGCGAAGAAGCAATTAAACGCATATTTTGAATTTTATAATTTGAAACGACCTCATTCGAGTCTGGACAAAATGACTCCAGATGAGTTTTACTATGACCAGCTACCACAACAAAATAAGGTAGCTTAACTAGAGCAGAGTATCACTTATAAATAAGCTTTTAGTTGTTCAAACAAGTGGGACCACCTCTCACCTCCGCGCTTCATCAGAAAACTGAAGGAACCTCCATTGAATCGAACTAATATTTTTTTTGGTGAATCGCATTCTGACTGGTTGCCTGTCAGAGGCGGAGAATCTGGTGATTTTGTTTTTCGACGTGGTGACGGGCATGCCTTCGCGAAAATCGCACCTGCTTCCCGCCGCGGTGAGCTCGCTGGAGAGCGTGACCGCCTCATTTGGCTCAAAGGTCGAGGTGTGGCTTGCCCCGAGGTGATCAACTGGCAGGAGGAACAGGAGGGTGCATGCTTGGTGATAACGGCAATTCCGGGAGTACCGGCGGCTGATCTGTCTGGAGCGGATTTGCTCAAAGCGTGGCCGTCAATGGGGCAGCAACTTGGCGCTGTTCACAGCCTATCGGTTGATCAATGTCCGTTTGAGCGCAGGCTGTCGCGAATGTTCGGACGCGCCGTTGATGTGGTGTCCCGCAATGCCGTCAATCCCGACTTCTTACCGGACGAGGACAAGAGTACGCCGCAGCTCGATCTTTTGGCTCGTGTCGAACGAGAGCTACCGGTGCGGCTCGACCAAGAGCGCACCGATATGGTTGTTTGCCATGGTGATCCCTGCATGCCGAACTTCATGGTGGACCCTAAAACTCTTCAATGCACGGGTCTGATCGACCTTGGGCGGCTCGGAACAGCAGATCGCTATGCCGATTTGGCACTCATGATTGCTAACGCCGAAGAGAACTGGGCAGCGCCAGATGAAGCAGAGCGCGCCTTCGCTGTCCTATTCAATGTATTGGGGATCGAAGCCCCCGACCGCGAACGCCTTGCCTTCTATCTGCGATTGGACCCTCTGACTTGGGGTTGATGTTCATGCCGCCTGTTTTTCCTGCTCATTGGCACGTTTCGCAACCTGTTCTCATTGCGGACACCTTTTCCAGCCTCGTTTGGAAAGTTTCATTGCCAGACGGGACTCCTGCAATCGTCAAGGGATTGAAACCTATAGAAGACATTGCTGATGAACTGCGCGGGGCCGACTATCTGGTATGGCGCAATGGGAGGGGAGCAGTCCGGTTGCTCGGTCGTGAGAACAATCTGATGTTGCTCGAATATGCCGGGGAGCGAATGCTCTCTCACATCGTTGCCGAGCACGGCGACTACCAGGCGACCGAAATTGCAGCGGAACTAATGGCGAAGCTGTATGCCGCATCTGAGGAACCCCTGCCTTCTGCCCTTCTCCCGATCCGGGATCGCTTTGCAGCTTTGTTTCAGCGGGCGCGCGATGATCAAAACGCAGGTTGTCAAACTGACTACGTCCACGCGGCGATTATAGCCGATCAAATGATGAGCAATGCCTCGGAACTGCGTGGGCTACATGGCGATCTGCATCATGAAAACATCATGTTCTCCAGTCGCGGCTGGCTGGTGATAGATCCCGTCGGTCTGGTCGGTGAAGTGGGCTTTGGCGCCGCCAATATGTTCTACGATCCGGCTGACAGAGACGACCTTTGTCTCGATCCTAGACGCATTGCACAGATGGCGGACGCATTCTCTCGTGCGCTGGACGTCGATCCGCGTCGCCTGCTCGACCAGGCGTACGCTTATGGGTGCCTTTCCGCAGCTTGGAACGCGGATGGAGAAGAGGAGCAACGCGATCTAGCTATCGCGGCCGCGATCAAGCAGGTGCGACAGACGTCATACTAGATATCAAGCGACTTCTCCTATCCCCTGGGAACACATCAATCTTACCGGAGAATATCGTTGGCCAAAGCCTTAGCGTAGGATTTCGCCCTCTCCCGCAAACGACCCCCACCTTGCGCCTGCATCGCCGCGAGCTGCGCCGTCAATGCAGCAGGGGCGAGCGTCAGCCGGTCGCGCAGCGTTTCCAGGGTGCGGGTGGCGGGCGGTTCAGTGGTGACGACGTGGAGCAGGATGCCCGCGATCAGCGCCTTGGCTTCCTCGTTCCAATGCGCCTCGCCGGCTTCACCGGGCGCGTCGTGGACCAGGGCGTCGGCGAGCGTCATGCAATCGTCGGCGAGATCGAGGCCGTGCGGGTCGATCGACGAGAGCGGGTTGAACGCAGCCGAGACGAGGCCGGTGACGCCGAACGGATCGAGGACATGAACCGCGCCGAACTTGCCGCGCTGGCGCGCGGCGATGCGGGCGTTCTCGCCCTTGGGGTCGATGCAGACGGCCGCGAACGGATATTCGAGCAGGTTGGGGATGATCGTGCCGACGCCCTTGCCGGTGCGGGTGGGCGCGATCGTCAGCAGATGCGCGGGACCGGCATAGCGCATCGGCTTGCCCGTCTTCAGGTCGCGGCCGATCAGCAGCCCGTGATCGTCGTTGAGGGCGTTCGCCTCGCTGGCGGTGGCGAAGCGGGCCGAGCCGTGCGTGTCGCCGGAATCGGCATAGTCGAACCGGCGGAGCAGGGGCAGGACGAACATCCAGACCATGACCAGCGGCACGGCAAGGTCGATGCCGATAAAGGCGAGTTGGGCGAGCGCGCCGTTCTTGTCGAGCTCGAAATACCAGATAGCCAGCATCAGCAGGAGGAACAGCGCGGCGAACAGCACCATCGCGAACAGGACCACGACGATGAGGTGGCGGGCGAACCGGAAGGGGGCGAGCAGCACGCCGAGCAGCGCCCACATCGGGTTGGCGCGGGCGGTGCGGGCAAGGTTACGTGTAGGTGCTTGCAATCGTAGCGGCGTTTGCTTGCAAACAGAGCCTTTTTTTGCTCGGATTATCTGACAACCGGCTCGGCGATCTGCTCGCGCTATCTGCCAATGTGCTCGACATCATCCTGCGCTGCTCGCAATCATAAAGGTCTGCTCACATCCCCTGCCAGCGAAACAGGGCGTCAGCGCGGCACCCGGATGGAACCTTCCGCGATCCCCTCGGCGACATTGGAGAGCATGACGGCGTAGCGATGCAAACCGGGGAAGCGACCAGCGTTCTTGTCGATTTCACCGCCGTATCCGGCGTCGAGCAACGCCTTGAAGTCGGGCATCACGTCGAACATGCCGCCGAGCAGATCGATATCGGAGGCCCCGGTAAGCAACAGGGCGTTCGCATGGGCGTCGAGACGCTTCATCGTTTCCAGCATTTCGGTCCTGGTCATCGCATCCTGTCCGCTTGCGGGGTTCCATCGCCTAGCACGACGCGCCGGCCCTGTTCGCGAAAACCTTCCTTTCTGACGATCCTGCCGGCGGGCCATGACCGCAACGCATTTCTGCGGCCCGCCGCGTGTCAAAACTGTTCTGGAAACCCGCTTCGCAAAAGCGTCTGCCGGCGACGGGTTTGGAGAACCCACTGGCAGGGAGTGTGAGCACGACGCCCCGTTTGCAAGCAGCGCCGGATGATGGCGAGCACACTGGCAGATAATTCGAGCACGAGGCCATGCGCCAGTGGCAGAAAGGGTGAGCAGAAAATCGCTCCGTTTGCGAGCAGACGCCGCTACGATTGCAAGCGCCTACACCTAGCCGTTCCCTGCCCTGATACGCGACAATCAGGTGAAAATCGCCGCTCTCATGCTTCATCGCCGCTAGGGCTGCCGCCCTGGCGGCTAAACAGGCGTGACCAGAAGCCGCGCTGGGACATCGGCTGAGGAGTAACGCGCGCGATAGCGAGGTTTTGCGCCATGGTGCGCCAGTGGTCCCGATCCTCACGGATAAGGGCTGCTTGGGTTTCTAGGGCGGCCATTTCTGCTTCCAGTCGATCCACTTGCGATGCGCGGGAGCGCAAGATGGCTAGTTCTGCATTGGCACCGGAAAGCTGCTCATGGAGGATTGTTACCTGTCCTTTCAGAGCTTCGAAATCCTCGGCATCTCGAACCTTTTTCGTATTCTTCGAGAAGGTTCGATTAGAACCCTTTGCGGTAGGTTCTACCCAGACCCAAAGGCGACCAGAATTGTCTCGCTCTCCCCTCATTTTACCCGCTTTATAGCGCGATCTCAGGGTATTTTGTGGAACGCTCAGGAGGTCTGATGCCTCTCGTAAGGTCATACGAACTTCGGTCATTTTAGAACCATGTTCGTATTGTTCGAGAAGGTCAATTTCGAACTATTCTCAAATGTCACCATCATCTGCGTTACGCAGCTTGTCGCCCAAGCTGCCCAGTAGTTTCGCCATCCCTTCACGTACCACCGGGTCAGGTTCCGTTTCCATTAGCGGCGGCGCATCGGGGGAGTCTGGTGGGTCTTTGCGGCGAGCGGCGCTATGGCGCTCGTTCTCGGCTACCGTGTCAGCGGCGTCTAACGGGTCTTTCCAGCGCCAATCAAAGCGAACGGCCACTACCGAGCGGCCCACCTTTTTAGGCGTCATGGTGACGTCCACCGTCCCGAAATCGTTGATTGCATCAAGCGCGGGATCGAGGACGCGCACTTTTAACGCCTGCCAGCGGTCATAGGACCGCTTATCATCTACACCGAGCAGGCCACGCAGATTGTCGATGCTCCACTGGGCATAGGGTTCGCGCTGGCGTTTGCGATCAGCCAGAAGGGCATAAAGGCGGCGGGCGTGAGGAGGGAGCCGGTGCGCCGCTGTCGTCTCGATCTTCACGAAATTGCCGGGGCTACGCAAAGCATGAACACCTGCGGGCGGGATCAGGATGCGGGCTTGTGATCCGCCTTCAGTGATGTGCCATTCGGCCACCAGTACCGCGCCCCATTCGTCGCCCCGGTGCTGCCCGCTTAGTTTTAGGCCGGTCATGCGGTCGAGACACTCACGAAGCCAGACATTATCCTGACGCGCATCCGGGCCGCGCAAACGAGCGGTAGGGATATTGAGCCAAACTGCGTTGGGTACGTTGGCTGGTGTCCGTTCCTCATCAAGGACCGCCGTAATCTCCCACAGGGCTGAGATCATTGCCGGGGTTAGTGGCTTTTCAGCACGCAGGGCTAAGGCAGCAGATGACACAGCGATTTGCTCCATAGGGATACGCTAATTGTCGCAATGTATCCTGTCAATGTATCCCCGAACCCTCCGGCGTGTATCCCCGAACCCTCCGGCGTGTATCCCCGAACCCTCCGGCGTGTATCCTTTTACCCTCCGGCGTGTACCTTTTTACCCTCCGGCGTGTATCCTTTTAGCCTACAGTGTCAGTGTCTAGTCTC
This sequence comes from Arthrobacter sp. Marseille-P9274, assembly GCF_946892675.1. NCBI lineage: Bacteria > Bacillati > Actinomycetota > Actinomycetes > Micrococcales > Micrococcaceae > Arthrobacter > Arthrobacter sp. Marseille-P9274. Next base: position 4,263 of record NZ_CAMPOV010000009.1, on the reverse strand, counting down.
AGAGTCTGGAACAGACACTGACACTGAGACTAGACACTGACGGCAGACACACACTGAAAATTGAGCGCCGCTGGTCGCGGCGCGCGTCATTGGAAGAACAAGCCGATGGGTAGCAGCCCGATCCAAACCGACGCCGACTACCGGGCGGCAGTTGATGAAATCCGCGCACTCTGGGATGCGGAAGCAGGCAGCGCAGATGAGGACCGTCTCGATGTGTTGGCAACACTGGTCGATGCGTATGAACGCCAGCATTGGCCTGCTTCACCTACGCCAAAGCAAGACTAGAGGCCGTAAATGGCTATCAGGGGATGTAAGAGGCGATTTCCGGCCCGTAGAGCATAGGGAGCCTCTGAGGGTAGGTCGCGAGTACCCAAGGGCTTGGCGGTGCCCTAACGGGCACCAGAGGGCAAATCAGGGGCGTTCGGTTTCGCGCAGATGGCAGGGCGGACATTCGCCCTCGCCAGCAGTGCCCCAGCTATCGAGCCAGCGGGCTACTTCCTCGCCGGTCAGGTGCAGCCCGGTTTCCCGATATTCGGCCCATGAGGCGAGGGCTTCGGCCTTGAAGCTCTCGCGGGCTTGCGTGCGGTCCACGATCAGATTTGCCCCGTCGCCACAAGCTGGCCGAGCAGGGTGTTTACACGGGTCTGCCACCCGGGGCCGCTGTCGCGCAGATGCTCCACCGTCTTTGCATCCAAGCGGATTTTTACCTCGACCTTGGGGTCTTCCGACTTGGGACGCCCACGCCGGGACGGCTTCATCCCGGCCATGAAGGCGGCATCCATCGGCGGGTTGTCGTCGTGAATTTCAGGGTCAAACTTGGCCATAATAGAACCTCGCTTCGTGCTTTTCTGCCGGACGCAGGCTGATAGCGCGGATCGCATCGTCATGAGAGCCCTCGGTGAACACCAGCACGTGCAGGCGATCACCGATCATGCCCAGGGCGACGAAGCGGACCTCTCCATAATCGAAGCGATCATCCTCGCGCTCAAACGCCGTGTCCCAATCGAACCGTTCCGCAGCCTGTAAGGATAGGCCATGCTTAGCGATATTGGCTTCATCCTTGGCCGGGTCGAACTCGATTTCCATGATATTTTGTACACCCATTAAATCGGGCGGACAACATTTTTTGTGCACCCATAAATTGCTGCCCTATTTCGCCTGCAACGGCACCCACTTGCCCTTGCAGGTCTGGGCTTTGGCGTCCCATCGTGCGGTGCATCCGTATAACTGGCGCTCGATCTTGGGTTCCTGCGCCCAGCGATAGGCGAGGGCCGCGGCGAAGATCAGGCCCAGCCCGATCATGGCGGCGGCGATCCATTCCTTCAGGCGATCCCACCAGACCCCGGCGCTGATCCGCTGAAGCTGTCCAGCGGCCCGGTGGAGGGCATCGACCCCTGCGCCTGACTGTGCGGTCCATTCGGCGCGCTGGCGGGCGTCCTGCTCGATCTGGCGGGACAGGGCGGCGACCTGCTGGGCAACCCCTTCGGCCCCGGCCTTTCGCATGGCGTCGAGCAGGGTGCGATAGTCCGCGCCGGGATCGGTGGGGGGCGGAGTGTCGAACTCGGCAGGGTCGAAGGGATCAGGCATCGGCGGGGCCACCCTTGAAGGTCCAGCCCTCGAACGCCTTGCGGTCCTGATCGCGGCTGATCCGGTCCAGCAGGTCAGTGAGGCGGGATTCCCATGTGGGGTCTTTCATGGCGGCATCGAGGAGCAGGCCGCCGAGGATGATCTTGCGGCGGGCATCGGCCTTGCGGTTCAGGGTGGCGGCGCGGGCTTCCAGTGCCTGCAACCGGGCCTTGGCCTGATCGACCCTGCGGCGGGCATTTTCGATAGCCTCTGGCGTTGGAGCGGCCATGGTCAATCCTTTCGCTGTGCGATATTGATAGCAGCGGACCCGACCGAACGAAAGAGAGGAAGGGCGCACTTATGCAAACTTGCGTTTGCGTGCGTCAGGGGATACCCCTGAACCCCAGCGGGCTATCGCCCGCGCCATGCTCCCGCATGGCAAAGGTAGGGCGCGGCGATGGCGAGCTTCCATCTTGCGGTGAAGACGATAGGCCGTTCCGCCGGTCGCAGCGCGACGGCGGCGGCGGCCTATCGTGCGGGCGTCGAAATCACGGACGAGCGCACCGGCCTCGTCCACGATTACACCCGCAAGCAGGGCGTCGAGCATAGCGCGCTTGTCGTGCCCGCCGACGCCCCGGCGTGGGCCAACGACCGTGCCGCGCTCTGGAACGCCGCCGAGCAGGCCGAGACGCGCAAGAACTCCACCGTCGCCCGCGAATATGAAATCGCGCTGCCTGCCGAGTTGTCGGCCGAGGCGCGGCGCGAGCTTGCGCTGGACCTCGCACGGGAGATCAGCGAGCGGCATGGGGTGGCGGTGGACGTGGCGATCCACGCACCAGGTCGCGAGGGCGACCAGCGCAACCACCATGCCCATCTGCTGACGACGACGCGGCGGATCGGCCCGGAAGGGCTGGGCGAGAAGACCCGCGAACTGGACCAGAAGACGAGCGGGGAGGTCGAGCGGTGGCGTGGCCGGTGGGCCGAGATGCAGAATGCGGCGCTGGAACGGGCGAACGTCCCGGAGCGGGTGGACCATCGCAGCCACCAGCGGCAGGGGATCGAGCAGGAGGCGACCGTGCATATGGGGCCGAGCGCGACGGCGATGGAACGCCGCGCTGAGCATCAGGCGATGCGGGAGGGGCGGGCCTATGAGCCGGTGACGATGGTGGGCCAGCACAACGCCGGCGTCATCGAGCGGCGGGGCCTGCGACAGTATATCGAGCGGGGGACCGAGTGGCTACGCGATGCGGGGCAGCGCATATCGGGCAGGCTGCATGCGTTCGCGGCCACCTTGAGCGGCGCGGTCGATCGCGATCGGCGCGATGCCGCCGATGCGCAGCGTCAGGAGCAGCTTGCCGCCGAGCGCGCGCGTGAGCAGGCACAGGAGCGCCAGCAGGCGCAGGAACGGGAGAAGGTGGCGGAGAAGTTCAGGACCATAGCCGGGCAGCGCGAGGCGGGCACCCATGGTTATGGCGACCATAACAGCGACTGGAAGGCTACTCCGGAGGCGCTCCGAAAGGCGGTGGACGCCTATAACGGGGCGAACCAGCATACCAAGGATCTCTACATCGAGCGGATCCAGCGCGAACCCCAGATGGCGCGGGCGGTGGGCCAGTTGCTCCACGAGCGCGAGCTGGTCCTGCAACGGGATCGGGGGATGAGCTTATGAGTGTGCCAGGTAAGCTGCCTGAGCAGAAGCGACCATTTCAGGACATCAGGCTATCGGCCTATGAGCTTTCGGTAGCCCTCAGGCGCGAATTTAAAGGTCATTTAATCCATCAACCTGATAAGGTGCTCAACGGAGCCGTTCATGCATGCTTTGATGATCCTTGCCGGAACCCTGATTCCGCTATTTGCTTCCTTGATTGTATCAGCGGAATGGGGAAGAGTTTGGAGGGCTGTATTCATCGGCACGTTTCTATCCCTGCTCTCTTTAGCGATCTTGATTTTCATCGAGCGCTACAATGAAGGCGGCCTCATTCTGATTGCCACGGTAGTGGGTCTGCCGTTTATTTTCGGATTTGCGTTTGTGGGCACTACGGTTGGCAGGATGATGCACAAGCCAAGAATATGATTGATCGGTTTAGCCGCCAGTCCGCTCTCCACCCCTCCTAGCTGTAGGCGCTTGCAATCGTAGCGGCGTCTGCTCGCAAACGGAGCGATTTTCTGCTCGGATTATCTGACAATGGGCGGAGCAGTCTGCTCACGCTAATTGCCAATGTGCTCGCCATCATCCGGCGCTGCTCGCAGTCATGGTCGCCTGCTCACATTATCTGCCAGCGGGAGTGGCGTCAGCGTGGCACCCGGATGGAGCCGTCCGCGATCCCTTCGGCGATATTTGAGAGCATGACGGCGTAGCGGTGCAGGCCGGGGAAGCGACCGGCGTTTCTCTCGATCTCTTCGCCGTATCCGGCATCGAGCAGCGCCTTGAAGTCCGGCATCACGTCGAACATGCCGCCGAGCAGATCGATATCGGAAGCACCGATCAGCAGCAGGGCATTCGGCACTGTTGCAAATAGTCGGTGGTGATAAACTTATCATCCCCTTTTGCTGATGGAGCTGCACATGAACCCATTCAAAGGCCGGCATTTTCAGCGTGACATCATTCTGTGGGCCGTACGCTGGTACTGCAAATACGGCATCAGTTACCGTGAGCTGCAGGAGATGCTGGCTGAACGCGGAGTGAATGTCGATCAC
>NZ_CAMPOV010000008.1 GCF_946892675.1 Arthrobacter sp. Marseille-P9274 | reverse complement strand
GCAACTGCCCCGCTGGCTAACCCACTACAATGAGGTCCATCCGCACAAGGCGCTAGGCTACCGATCACCCCGCGAGTACATCACCCAAACCCGCGAGGCCTCGTCAGGCAATTAGGGGGCAACGACAGAAACCGAGCCTTCAGCCGTGTAGGTCGTATCGCCAAGCAGATAGTGGCCGATATCGCAGTCATTATCGACCTTGATATAGACGTACTCCTTTTCGGCGTCGCCGTGCCCGCTGATGTTGCTGATATGCACGTCCATTGCCATCGCACCCTCCTATAGGTCGCCCATGCCTCCCACAGCGCCTCGAGCTGATCGGCTGTCATCACGCATAGGTGGGGTATATTTGTTCACCACCATTGGAACGCAAGTAGAACGTATGCTAGCCGGCATATCTGATTACCGCGGCTAGGTGCCGACGTTACGAGGGGTTGAAGAAGGCATGGACACACCGGCGCTGCGGAAGGCCCGAGGGGCATTCTTCACCCCGCCGGCGCTCGCCCGCTTCATTGCCGATTGGGCGATCCGCACCGACACAGACACCGTGCTCGAACCGTCGTGCGGCGATGCCGCTTTCCTGCTGCCAGCGATCGAACGGCTGCGTAGCCTCGGCGCCTCGCCAAACCTAGCGGATCAGCTCCACGGCATCGAAATCCATGACGCTTCGGCTCAAGCCGCACTCGCGCAGCTCTCGAGGCACAAGGTCGAGGGAAGGGTCGCTGTCGGCGACTTCTTCGACCAAGCACCGCCAGCGGCGAAGTTCGATGCCGTGATCGGCAACCCTCCCTACGTTCGGTATCAGCAATTCACCGGCGACGCTCGAGCCAAAAGCCTCCAGGCGGCGCTCGCGCAGGGGGTGCGACTGACCGGCCTCGCCAGCTCTTGGGCGGCGTTCACCATCCACGCCTCCGACTTCCTGAACGAAGGTGGCCGGCTCGGCCTGGTGCTTCCGGCCGAATTGCTGACCGTCAATTATGCCGCACAGGTCCGCCGCTTCCTGCTGTCCCGCTTCGCCAAGGTACGCCTGGTCCTGTTCGAAGAGCTGGTGTTCCCGGACGTGCTCGAGGAGGTGGTACTGCTCCTTGCGGAAGGAACGGGCGGGGCTCCCAGCTTCGAAGTCTATCAGGCGCGCAATATCTCCGACCTCGAGCGCATCTGCGCCAATTCCTGGATCGGCTATGCGCCTTCCGGCGATCAGAAATGGACGCCAGCCCTCCTGCCGGCCGCGGCGCTCGACATATATGCACGCCTGACAGAAGGATCGAGCTTCGCGACGCTGCTCGACTGGGGCGAAACTTATCTGGGCGCGGTCACCGGCAACAACGACTTCTTCTCGCTCAGCCGCAGCGACATTGCTCGCCTCAAGCTGAAGGCCAGCGAGCTGCTGGCAATCTCACCGCCGGGGTCGAAGCACCTACGTGGCCTGACCTTCGGGCAGGCGGCGTGGGAAGAGCTGGCCAAGGAGGGCAAGCGCTGCTTCCTGTTCGCACCTGGTGCGAAGCCAAGCGCAGCGGCACGCGCCTATATCGCGCACGGCGAAGCCACCGGCGTCCATCACGCTTACAAATGCCGTGTCCGCTCGCCGTGGTGGCGGGTGCCGATAGTGGAACGGCCCGATCTGCTGTTCACCTACATGAACCATGATCGTCCACGTCTCATCACAAACGATGCCGACGCCCAGCTCCTCAACTCGCTATATGGCGTGAAGCTGAAGCCCACAGTGCGCGCGATCGGCCGCGAGCTGCTGCCGCTTGCCTGTCTCAACTCGGCGACGCTGTTGGGCGCCGAAGTCGTCGGTCGTGCCTACGGCGGCGGCATGCTGAAGCACGAACCCAAGGAGGCTGACCGGCTCCCAGTGCCATCATCGGCCACCCTCGAGGCCGTCGCCGACGAGCTGCGAGCAATCCGACCGCAGATCGGGCGAGCGTTGCGTAGTGCGAAGCCGCAGCGCGCGATCGATCTTGTCGATACCATCATCCTCGAGCGACACCTCGGCCTGAGCACCGTGGAAGTCGCTGGCCTCCGCGGTGCCCGCGATCTGCTGTTCCAGCGTCGTATCACCCGTAGCAGGAGCGAACGTGTCACCGATTGAGAAGGCGATCGACGCAGCGCTCCGATCGTTGCAGCCCAAACCCGACGACACTGCCTCTTCGGACACGAAGAAGGCATACAGCGAAGCCATGTCGGCCGCCGTCGCCAATACGATCGGTGCCGAGCTGCGACGCCGCGGTTGCAAGGAAGCCCGTCCGGCCGAACCGGGCGAGCTGGGTGGGTCAGGCGCCGAACGCCGGATGGCTGGCGGTATCGGCGCCAAGAAGGTCGACGTGACTTGGGCGACCGAAGAATCCGGCCTGCTGCTCGGCATATCGATCAAGACGATCAACTTCCGCGACAGCCGCACCCGCAATTTCCAGAAAAATCTCACCAACCGACGCGGCGACATGCTGATCGAGGCGGTGACCCTGCACCGGCGATTTCCTTACGCCGTCCTCGCCGGCCTGTTCTTCCTCGATGCCGGTGCCGAGCACGATCATGTGCGGGAGGGTGGTGCTACACCTCGCCGGCGCTCAACGTTCCTCAACGCTCACCAGCGCCTCAAGCTGTTTACCGGGCGACGCGATCCCTATGATCGGGACGAGCAGTTCGAACGCTTCTACCTCATCTTGGTCGAAGCCAATCCGAACGCCTCGAGCATCCGCGCATTCGCCGTGGGCGAGCCTGAAACGGAAATCCCGATCAATCAGCTCCTGGACGACCTGATGGCGCTGGTTGCCGAGCGGAACCCGGATTTCTACGAGTTCAATGACGTGTCCGGCGGGCTTCTCCGAGCAAGGAGCTGACCCCCAACTGCGCACCCCCTTGATTACGAATACGTACATACATACGTGTGGCTGAAGGAGGTAGCGATATGGCTTATATTGATCCGCGCATGGTTACGTCGCCCAAAGGGCGGGTCGAAAGGCTCGACGTGATCTTCGACGGTGGCGAGGGCGACTACGCCGTCGCCAACATGTTGTGGGATGGTCAACCGGCGACAGGCGTTCGCTGGAATGGCGGCGATCAGGGCGAAAAGTTTCAGGGGCTTGGCAATCCCCAGAGCCGTGGCATCCCCACTTGGTTCATCCTTCCCGATCCGATTGCGGAACTCCTCCGCGAAAATCCCGCGGCGCTTGTGCGCAACGATCCTGCGGCTCGGTAGGGTCGTTCAATGAGTGATGCTGAAGCCGATAAGCCGGCAGCGATTGTCGCGCTCGATCTTGGCCCTTTGCCGGTTGCCAAGATCAACGGCGTTCTTGGCTCGAGCCTGATTGCAGCGGGCGCCCATTTCTCGGTTCGCGCACAGAGCCATTCTCAGATGCGGCATCCCGATGATTTTGAGCTGTGCCGCCAGTACGTAGGGCAGATCGTCGCAAATCCCGACTATATCGGGCAAGCACCTGGTCAGAATGACGGGTTTGAGCTGATCGGCGAAATTCCGCAGGAACAGGCGATCATCCTTGTGGCGATCAAGCTAAGGTTGGACAAGGCGGGGCGCTATATCGTCGCCAGCACCTATCCGATCGACCGGAACAAGCTGGAGCGTCGACTGCGAAAGGGCTTCATCCAGCCAGCCTAGAAACTAGAAAGCCCCGCACGGGCGGGGCTTTCAGAAGCTATCGGCGGGGCGCCAAATTCCCGCATCCCTTCGGCTTTCGCCTACTTTGCCACTTACGTGGCGTGTGAGGAGGCCGTTCTCACCTCGGTAGCTTTCGAGCTTCCTAGCTAGGAATAAGTTGAAAGACCGTCAACACCCCCCGTACATACATACGTAGCAGATAAATGTAGCGCCGCAGCCTGGCTAACATGAGCCGATCGGCGATCATCCGTGAGGTTGTAATGATGCCCCCCACAGATGCCGAGGTCGAGCAAGCTGCTCGCGATTTCCGAGCGGCTATCGATGCCGCCGGACCCGAACCGTGGGCGCTGAAGCATATCACATACCCAAGGGGAGCCTGCGGACATGCCGCGGAGCTGCTTGGCCGCTACCTGATCGAGCGGCTGGGGATCACCGCCGATTACGTCAATCAGGATGCGTCGGACGATATCGGCGGCTGGCGTCACTCCCATGCGTGGCTCGAGTGGAACGGGCTGACGATCGACATCTCCGGCGACCAGTTTGGCTGGGCGCCGGTCATCGTGACGCGAGAACCCCAGCATCACGGCAAGGGCGAACCGAACACCCGACACCCTGTATGTCTCGAGCATCAGCGGGATTGGTGGTGGAGTGAATGCGGCCCCCTCTGGGCCGCCATCCGTCCTCACCTGCCAGCCCGGGAAGAAAGGTAGACCTTTCTACCTCCGATAATGGCAGCCCGTGTGCCGCCATGGCGAAGAAGGCCGACTCTACCCGCCTCCCGATGCCGCCCTCGCCATTACCGAAAAGCTCAAGGGATGATCGATCAGGCGGCAACGCTCCACGCTCTGAAGCTACTATCCGCGCCCTTGACCCTGATATCATCGCGCCTGCGTGTAGCCACGCCGATCGAAGCCATGTCGACCGTATCATAGAGATTGAGATATTCCTGGCTCGTATAGGATCGATCCGCAGCGGTGACGGGGAAAATGAAAACGCGCCGGGACGGATGGGTGAAGGCATCGAAATAGCCCAATTCCCACGGACACCACTTGGACTTGGTGGCATTCGCCGAATGCAGATAGAGCAGCGTCCGGCACTGTCGCATCCGCCCTCTGATCTTCTCGGCGGTCGCCCGCGTTACGGCGGTACGGTCTAGCAGCGGATCGTCGATCCAGTCGACATAGACGGACAACCCCTTTTCCTCGAGCAGTTGCTTCGCTCCAAGGACAAGTTCCTGATCCATGAAAGAATGCGACAGGAATACATCGAAGGAAGATTGGTATGTGTCACGCGATTCGCGCAACAAAATGCCCGCAGACTTGAACGTAGCTGCTTTCGCACGAGCAGCGGCAGCCCGGACCTCAGATTCGGTAACGTAGGACATGATCGATCTCGCCTTTAACGACCGGCGCGCTGGGCAGCGGCTTCAACCCACGACGAAAAGTTCTTTCTGCCGTCACCCTGCAACCAGGAATAAGTAGGGTAAGTCACTCTGGTCCCGAACCGATCGGTAAGCGCAAGCTTTGCGATCGGATCGGCCCCGGCCGGATCAACGGTCCCGTTACTATCCTTCATACCAGCTAAGTGCACACCAAGGATGCCGCGTCCCTCGCGGTGGGCCTTGCGGATCTCATACTCCACCCACGGCCTCGTATGCGTATCGCGACCGATCAGTACCGCTACCACGCTACTGCCGTTCATCTGCGTATCGATCCAGTTCTGGATCGCCTGCGGGCCCTTGCGCATGATTTCTTCCCACGACGCATGATCGACAATGGTGTTGGAATCACGGCTTCCCGGCAACATCCAGGCATTGCGGACCTGCGACACGCGCCATGCATCTCGCGCGAAGTGAAAGCTGAAGAATACCCGCCTCGCCAATGCCGTTCTCCCAGATGTTCATCACAAACGATTTTCAGCGTGCGATCCGCTTAATGATTTTCAAAACCGCATCAGCGAGTTGATCTGGCGTTGCCGAGGCGTCTGACAATATGCGCAACTCATCGTCCGTGGGGCGCCGGGCATTACTGCCAGTCGACGGAAGGGCTGACGTCAGCAACTCATTGGCGATAACCGAGGCAGCGCCTCCGGTGGCTCCGACAGGCAATAGAAATGCACCTCTACCATCGGCGAGGGCGCGCTCTTCGAACACACCGGTGGCAGACACCAGTCCGCCGGACTCGATCTTCGCACCGCCAACGAAAACCACGATACCCGCCAAGCGCGCCAACTCACCACGCAGCTCTGCCCAATGCTGACGATCCGGCTCAGCGTCACCGACCGGTTGCGGAAAGGGACGAACAACCAACCGCCGATCAAAGTCCCACTCACCGCGCCCCTGCATGGTTTCGAGGAACCCTGACAGCGAAGCTGATCCGACCAAAAGCCCAGCCCCGGATAGCATGAAAAGATCTGTCGATCCGATCCTACGCCCGATCGCGCGCGCTACATCGTGAACGAACCCCGCGCTAGAATCACTGGCATCGAGCGGCCAGCTACCCGACACCCATATCCGACGACGTGCCACACGCCGTTCGAGTTCATCCATCAATTCATCAATTTCAGCGAACGCATCGATCTCGACGACGACAAGACCATAGCGTCGCAAGTCGCGCACCCAATAGTCATGCCGCTTCAACCGGGCGGCGTGGGCATCATCAGACCTAAAATCCGCCCGCTGTGGCCGCCGTGCGATCATGAAGTGTCGGGGTGGGGTCGTTGGAAAATGCTCACGCAGCAAGGCAAGCACGTGGCGGACGTTCGGGTCCGTCAGGCTCATGCCCACGAACAGGAAGGTCATTCCTGTCAGATGAGCGTGCAGCAGACCCAAAAATGCACCGCGCCGCTGCCGGTACAGTTCGTAATCCTCGGTGGAAATTACCAGATCATCAACTGCATCGATGGTCCCGTGCATCTTGTAAATGCGGACCGCTCCCGCGCGGCGCTTGCGCAGTGCCAACTGCTCCTGGTTGGCCCGAACATCAACCGGGCGCCCAAGCTCGCCGAACGCACGCTCGATCAGCCGGTCGTAATTCGTCGTCCACACCTCGCGGATCGGCAGCCTTGCCAGCGACAGCAACGCCGAGGGGATGGCATGATCCGGCTCGATCTGCTCCCGTATGGCATTTAGCACGGTCGTGCGGTTCGAATGATCCGCACCGATCGCCCATTGAGCAACTGCCGTAAGATCGTCGACGTCCTCGATTTCGAGGCCGAGATCACCAGCAATTTCCTGCAGCAACCCCTTCCACGAGGGATACCCCGCGGCCATGGAAGTGCCGGCACCGACAAGAACCGAAGCACCATCCTCAGCAAGCGCTGAGGTGTACTCTCTCAAAAATACATCGCGATCGCTCAAACGGCACCGGCGAAGATTATCAGCATCATTCGTTCACATTACGTTCTTCCGAGGAACGTTTCAAGTCGTGCGGTCTGCCATCGACCATGACCAGCCGCGACGCGCAATGCGTATCGATCCAATCGGTGATCTCGCCGGCCTCACCGCTGCTGTGTCATTCGAGATAGCTGCCTTCATCACCACCGCCTGATTGGGTGTTTGACGCAGCACAGCCCTAGCATGCAGCTCCTGCCGAGTGATATGACATGGCCATGCGCACGGTCCCCTTTCCCCGCACACCCGCCGAGGCCCGTGAATGCCTTGCGCTTGCAGCCGAAGGCGCGATCGCAGTTGAACGCGACGGATCGCCCATGATCGCCATCGTGCCGGTCGACGAGTATGAGCGCCTCGTCGCACTCGACAGGGCGGAAGCTGCGGAAGACTGAGTGAAGCCCGGCAAACGGGACACGCGCGAAACACAACTTTCTACCTCAGCTCACATCTCCATTTCCCGGTCCCGTTCGCGACCACCTCCGCCCATGCCGGGACCGTCGAGGCGTAGCTGGCGCTCGGGGATGCGGGCGTCGAGCGCCTTCTCCAGCGCCGGCTGCCGCGCCATGCGGTCCTCGAGCCGCTCGAGGCGGCGCTCGGCCCGGTCTTCGATCTGCGGCGTTTCGCCCGCGCCCCGGTCGCCCGACGCCGATCGCCAGTCGGCCACGAACCGGTCGGCATAGGCACGAGGATCGGCACGCGCCTGCCCCTCCTCCGCCCAGACCTGCCGCAACTCTCCCGGAGCAATCTGCTCCAGACCCCGTACCGGGTCGGCGCTGCGGTCCAGCACGATCCGCAGATCCTCGGCCGCGTAGGGCCGGACCCGGTCGAGCGCTGCCGAGGCTGCGTCCAGCTCGCGCACCTGGGACAACGACAGCTCCCGCCCGTCCTCGCGCATCCGCTCGGCCGCCAGGAACAGCTGGGCGTAACGATCCAGCGCCCGGTCGAGCGGTGAGCACGCGTCCGGCAACCGGATGGCGTCGGTTATGTGGTCACGCTCGACCACATCGAGCGCCGAAGTTTTGTCGCCGGTGTTACGGGTGACGTGTCGTTCGACCTTCCGACCGTCGTCGACCACCAGCGCCACCTTGTCGGCCACGCGGGTGAGTGCGACCAGGAACGACCGTTCGGTCAGCAGCTTGCGCTCCGATGAGCGCATCGCCACGATGCCATGCTCGGTGGTCACCCCCTGCGCGACATGGACATTGATCGCGTAGGCGAGGTCCAGTCGCTCGGCCATGCGATCGCCGGACGCGATCTCGTGCACGGTGCCGTCGATCAGCGAGGACACGACCACCCTTCCGCGGCCCACCTCCTCGACCCGCGCCATCGCACCGTTATCGAGCCCGCGGGCCCGGTCGTTGTCGCTCCAACGGATACGGTCGCCGACGTGCAGCTCCACCTGCTTCGATGCAAAGATCGACACGGCATCGCGGTCGAGGTTCCTGGCCAACCGGCCGGGCCGGAACAGCTTCTCGGTCCCGTCGGCCATGCCGAGCCGCACCCGGTCGCCCTCGACGCCGGTCACGACACCACGGTCGCCCCGAACCAGGCCCTGGCTCGGCAGGTTGGTGCGGACCTCGACCACATGGCCGGGCCGGTAGGCGCGCATCAGTCGCGCGCCCTCCTTGGTGGCGTTGACCCGGTCAAGAACAGTGAACGAGGTGCCCGTGGCGGCAATCTCGCCGCTCGCCTTCAGCTCGGCCTGCACCGCCTGATTGGCCTCGCTGCGCATCGCGCGGCCGGCGGTGAGCAGGAGGGTGGCGTCGCGCTGGTCTTGCGGCAGCGTTGCCCAGTGCGCCGCAGCCGTCGTCGCCACCGCGTTCCCCGGCACCTCGGTCGTGGCGGGCTTAAGTATCTCGAACGTACCTGACACGTCGCCGCGGTCGAGCGCGGCGGTGACCGCCTTCATCTGATCGGACCGGGAACGCAGGTTCTCGGTGATATGGGCCGTGGCGACGCCGGCGCGCTGGCTCGCCTCGAACGGCTTGCCGGCCGCGATCGCGGTCAGCTGACGGGTATCGCCGGTCTGCACGACGCGCGCGACGTCCGTCATGTTGGCAAGCCGCACGATCCGCTCCATGTCGCGCGTACCGAGCTGTCCGGCCTCCTCGACCATGACGATCGCACCCGACATCTCCGCCTTCACGCGCGCGACCTGTTCGGGTCGGGCCGTGCCGTCGATCACGCGGGCATGACGCGCCAGGAAGCGAGCGACCGTGCTCACGTCGGCGCCGGTGTCGCGCCCGAACTCGCTCGCCTTCACGCTGGCGATGGCGAGCCCGATCACCGCCCGTCCTTCTGCCGTCGCTACTGCCGTCACCGGCGCCATCGCGGTCGACTTGCCGCGTCCCGACCCGCCCTGCACGTTCACCACCCGGTCGGACGAGGACAGCATCAGCACGGCCGCGGCTTCCTGTCCCGCATTGAGGCGATGCAGCCCCAGCTCGCGTGCCGCCTCCTGCACCCGGATCGCGGCATCGACCGACGGAACGATCGGAGCGGACTGCCCCCTCCCCGCCTCGACGGTGGCAAGGTACGCCTGCTCGAGCCGCACCGACCCTTGCGTCGTCACCATCCGATCACCGTCGCCGAGCAACAGGCCTTTCTCCTGCAGCAGCGCCAGTCGGGCCTCGACATCGGCGACCGTCACCGGCCCGCCACGCGACAGGCTCTCGCGGATCAGCTCGAGCCGGTCGAACGCCGCCTCCCGCTCGCCCAAGTCGCGTACCGCCGACGCGACCGCCTGCGCCGCGGCATAGGCGCGCGGCTCCAGTCGTCCCAGTCGCTCAGGGACCAGCGGATCGCCGTCGCGCGGGGTCAGCCCCATGCGGCCGGCGATGGCAAGACCGCGCTCCCCCATTCCGCGCACGCCCCGCACCGTGCGCGTCCACACGTCATGCCCTCGCCCCGCCTCCGCCAGCGCGCCCTTCACCAACGCCGCCGGGTCCAGCCCCTTCTCCGCGGCCAACCGCCGCCACCCTTCCGCGCGCTGTTCCGGGGCGAGATCGAGCGATTTGGGGTCGCGGGTCGCCAGCGCCGCATATTCGCGCGTCTGCGGGGTGTTCTCCAGCCCACGTGCCTTGATGTACGCGTCAATTTCAGCCGAGCGGCCGGAAAATGCTTCCACCACATCGCGCGACACGCCGGCGATCTCGAAGGCGCCGTTGCGACCATCGTGCCGGGGAATGGTGGCGAAGCCGAGCGTCTCGACACGGCTGCGGAGCGCAGACAGGAACACCGCATCCATGACGTGCTGGCGCTCGTACAACTGGTCCGCGTGCAGCGCCCGCCACTTGCCGTCGGCGGTGCGGGTCGCGTTGGCGATGACGTTGTGGACGTGTAGCTGCGGCTCGCCGCTGCGGTTCACGTCGTGAAGGAAGGTCGCGGCCACGAACCGCCCGGTCGTCTCGGGCGCCTGTCCCCTGCCGTTCCAGACCCGCCCTTCCGCGATGTTGCGCTCCGTCCAGGCAAGGGTCGCAGCAGCAGCCTCCCGCACCGCGGTCACCAACCGAGCGTCACCGCCTACCAGCGCCAGGATCGACACCGACTTGGGCACGGACATGGTAACGTCCCATCCCGCCCGGTGCTCACCCCGTTTGGCGTCCAGCACGACGCCGTTGGGGAGTTCGCCGGCGAGCACCTTCTCGAACTGCTCCGCGTCGACCGGCCCGGACAGGCCCAGCTCGGCCGCCCCCTCGCCTGCCCAGGCGCTGGCGCCTTCGGCCTGATCGGCGGTGTAATAATTGTCCCGGGCGTAATAGGCGGCTGCGTCGGAGGCCGAACCGACCGCAGCAACCGAGATCATTGTCGGCCCTGCGACGTGCCGGGCCTCGCCCGCACCACAACCTTGCCTGCCTTGCCCTCGAACTGCGTCCGGCAGCTGTCGGTCGCGAGCCGGTAGTTCACCAGCGCGCAAACCGCCTGATCCCCCCCGCCCAACAGATAGTTGGCCGAGCGGACGGCGAACCACGACGGCGGCAGCGCCATCGCGGCGAAGAAATAGCTGCCGACGCAGAGCAACCAGACGACCGACAGCGCCACACCCACCTTGCGACCCGACCAGTCCCTGTCCCAGACGGTGTAGCTGACCTTTGTCCGGGGCTGCTGCTCGAGGCTCCTGATGGCGGCGGTGTTCTCCCGTAACGCCTCGGTGTGGTCGCGCTGCCGTTCGTCGATGGCATCCAGACGGGGATGCCTGTCGATCCGTTCGGCAAGCAACCGCATCTCCGCCCTGATCGGATTGAAGCTGGCGGTGATGCGCTCCGGCATGCCCTTGATGAACTCGGTCCGGGCTCGCGTCAGCGCCAGCTGATCCTCGCGCTCCAGCCTGTGCATGTCGCTCTCGTGCGCCGCCCAGCTTTGGGCGATGCGGTCGATCTCCATGACCGCCTTGTCCAGCCTGGCGCCGAAGGCGACGACGTCACCGGGCCCCAGTTGCTCGGGCCGGTCGAATACGGCCCGCCCCTCCCGCCACGCATCAAGACATTCACGAACGAACGATTTGGCCAGGGTCGCACGCTCGACACCACGCTCGGCCGCGCACCGGGTGAGGTCCGCATCGTCGTCGTCCCCAAGCCGTACATTGACCTGACCGCCCATGAAATCTCTGCCCTTGTCCGGCGTAATGCTGGTCGCCGGCACCATACCCGTGCCATGATAGCAAAGTGGCACGATTGCGCCATAGCAGGCAGGATAATGCAATAAGTCATGACGACGTGAGCGGTGCATCCACCATCGGTGAGCGGATCAAGGCGGTACGGCTCAGGACCGGGTTGGGACAGGACGCGTTCGCGAAGGCGCTGGGCTATTCCAAGCGCGCACTGGTCAGCTGGGAGCTGGGCGGGGCCGAGCCGCCTGTCGCCCTATTGGCGAAGCTCCGGCGCGATTACGATGTCGATCCCGAATGGGTGATCCTGGGCGAGGACACCGTGCCCCGGAGCTATTTCGGGCCGGTCGACTGGGACCGGCTCGATCGCCTGCGCGACGACGTGGACGCCGTCTGCAGGGACGTCGGGCTGAAGCTGCCCGACGAACGCAGCCAGGCGCTCGCGCGCGTGCTATACGACGGAGGCGCGGACGCGGGCGCCGCCAACCGCAAGCAGCTGCGCGGTACGCTGCTCGCCTTGTCGCTGGGGGACTGAAGATGGGCAGATCCAGAGATGAACAGCTGGCGGCCTGGACGGCCGAGACGCGGCGGGTCGGGTTCGAGCGACGCAACTGGCCGGTCGTGCGCCGACTGGCGGCGCTGTGCACAGGCCTGCTGCTGGCAGGTCTGGCGGCCCGTCTGCTGGGCTATGCCCCTGCCCTCGCGGCTGCCTGCTGGGTCGCCGCAGCTGTCACCGGCGCGGTCATGCTGATCTGGTTCTTCGACCCGCGCCGCTTCCGCGCACGGCCGTCCGGCACGTCCTGACCGCACGGAAACAAGCGCGCGCAGCCGGGTTCGCATCGGCCGGTGCTGACCCATCAGTCTTGTCCATGACGCCCCTCGGGAGATGGGCCGTGCCTCCGAACGGGTCGCTTGCTTGCGACCCTCATGTCGCTGCGCAGCCCGGTAAATCACGGCCTTCGTAGCGCTGTAGCGCCCTTGTAGCACGTCACGAGGCAGCTTTCGCGGAACCCGCAGCACAGCCGATATCCTGCTACAGCAATGATAAACCAAGGCTTTACGCTCGAAACACGGCCGCTATCCATAGCGTGGTGTGTGCTCCTTCCCTGCACGATCCGGATGCCGCCGTATCGATGTCGTGATGCTCCGGCATTCATTCCGGCTTCCGGCGGGGCACCCGGGCCGGCGTGTCAGCCGGCCAGCAAGCGAACTGTCATTCTACCCGGACCGTCTTCTCGACGGTGCGGCAACCGGTTCAGGATGAGCCGCAGGACATATCGCCTGTCACTGGCGCTGCCGCCGCCAGTATCTTCCTGGCGGCACGACGCTCGCGTGCCCGGGCGCGTTGATCTTCGCCGATCCGGGGATCGCTGCCTTCCGGCTCCGAACCCGGGGCAGGATCCGGTTCCTCCATCACCCGGATACCCTCGGCGAGTCGTGCCGCGTCCTTGCGCCGGGCGTACTCCTGCTGGACCGCGCTGGTCATGTCGGATCTCAGAAGGACGTAATCGGGTTCGTACCGATGCTGGCGCATCAGCTCGGCGAGCGCGTAAACGGCCAGGTCGTCACCGACCGCGGCACGAACCGCGCACAGCCAGCGCGGCGAGGCGTAACGGTGCCGCAGCGTCCAGATCCCTCGCGCCATCTCGGTTGCGAACAGGGCTACCCAGATGACGAGCATGCCCCGTCCGGCGACGACCGGTCTGGCGCCGATCGCCTTGGCGATACCGATCGTCATGATCAGCATCGGCAGGAAGGATATGGCGCTGATCGCATAAGGGACGACGTTCAGCTGGCTCACTTCCCATCGCGCGATCAGCCGGTCAGCCACCGGGACGCGTTCAGTCACGCCAGGGATCATGGCTGCTCGCCGACCAGCTGTCGTGATGCTGGAAATGGTCATGAGCACCGCTGTCCCAGCGATCGTGACGCTGCCAGTCGGACTCGTAATCGTGCGACCGGATAGAACCATAGGGATTGCCGGCGACGTCGGGAGTCCCCGTTCCCGCGATCGTCGGCAATCCGGTCGCCGGATTGATGTCCATGACGTCGCTGCCGATCCCCGGGCGGGCCGGGAGTGTCCAGTCTTCGAACCAGGTGGCGATGCGCTCGAACAGTCTCATGTCAGCACTCCCGATCGGAAGCCTGGACTATATACGCTTTCCGTATATTGCTCAAGCCGGTCTAGATGCTTCGGTGTGCCCGCTTCCCCTGTCCCATCTGATCTGCACGCCCGCATCGTCGCTGCGCTGACCGTGGCACGGCGGGACGCCAGGCTTCGTCAGGTTGACCTCGCGAAGCGGCTCGGATGGCAGCAGGCCTATGTATCGCGTTACGAAACCGGTGAGCGCCAGTTGAGCGTGGATGAATATGTCGCGGTCGCCTCGGCGATCGGGGTCGATCCGGTGGCTTTGCTCGGCGAGCTTCTGTCTCAAAACTGCTCGTAATCACAGCTCAGGACCGCTCATTGAGGCGATACCCAGGCGCATCTGCCAACGATAACGCCCACCCGGTCGACGTTGCGAACATCTGCTACAATACCGAACGCGAGTTCGATGGCCTCTACGATCCGGCGCGATTGCACACACCGGCTAAACCGACGATCGGTTCGGGGTATCTCCCTACCCTGCCCTTTCAACGAGCGTGACGCTGACATGTACACACCGCCGGATCGGCTTGGCTTCTTTCGGAAGCCTGCGGCCGTCAGGCCGCTTCTGTGACGGCGATAGCCGGCACGCAACGAAGGCTCATTGCCCCAAGGGGCAATTCCGCATTCCCTTTCCTTCCTTTTTAGCCGGGTCTTGGGGTTAAGTGATTCTGTTAAATAGGAATCGTTAAGAAGGTTAAGTGTCGAAAAGCGGCCAAAAAACCGTGTCTTCGTAATATCTTGAGAGGCTGTCCGGTGTGTGATCCCACGTGATTCGGTGTGTGATCCCACGATAGTGCGGTGTGTGATCCCACGACGCCCGGGTGTGTGATCCCACGATGATCGCTTGCCTCTTTGCGGGTAGATTATTGCTCGATCCGCACTCTCAACGCCTGCTGCCCGCCTCCACCTCTGATACGGATGGGCCTTGCGGTGTGTGATACCACGATAGTCAGCGTTCTCCGGCGAGCTTGTCCATCAGGGCGTCCACCTCGGCGGCGCGGCGGCGATCGGCATCGAATCGGTTCCGCCGCTCTTGCTCGGCTTCCAACTTGGCAGTCAGTGCCAGCGCCTCCGCTTCACCCCGAAGTCGAAACAGCACGGCAGGACTGCCATCGGCTGTTGCAGCCATCTGCATCGCATAGTCAGGGAGCTGGTCAGCCTCCACCACCTTGCGGAGCATCCGGTTGAACTCTTTGGGTTTGCTGTCGCTACCGGTCTTGTCGCGCAGCACCTCGACGCGACACGTCCACCCGCCCTTCTGGTTGCCGGCGTGCTTGCGCGCGATACGATACAGGGCGCGTTCCAGCCCCCCGGTCAGCAGGAAATAATCTTGGTGCATGGTGAGCAGCGACCGCTCCCCCATAATCCCCTCATACACCCAATCCGACAGCGTAATGGTCATCCCACGCGGTTGGTCGGTGTCTGGGTCCACCTCCAGCGTCCATTTGTCGAGCCAGTTGAAACCGGCCTTGGTCCGCCGCTTGGGCGCGCGGATCGAGGTCGATATGGAGGTCGTCTGAAGCCGCTGGAGTGCGGCCTGCAACTCCTGATAGGCCCGGCCGCTGGTGTCGCGCTTGATCGCCCGCAACAGGTCATAGGACGTTGTTTTAAGTGTCCGGGGAAGGTCGTTGACCCCCTGCTCCCGCATTCGGTTGAGTGTGGACGCCGCCCATATCAGGATATCGGCGTCCCAGATCGTCGCCATGCCGTAGGCAGGGATCGCCTCGATCTTCACCCATGTCTCGCCGTTCGGGCTGCTATATTCGATCGGCTTCACCCGCTTGCGCTTCTGGAGCGAGAAGAACGGCCGCTCCATCGTCTCCCGCTGATCCTTCAGCGGGAGGTCGCCCATCAACGGGATGAATAGATCAAACTCGGGGTTGGGATTCTGACGCTTGGTCATGTCGCTTCAATCCTGCCGTCCTGCACAATTGCAGATGTGCACATTATCACGCACGGCCGAACTGCTTGTCGGCATCATACTTGGCGACCAGTTCGCTGATCGCCTCGGCAAGGAGATCCTGGTGACTGCGCCGGGTCCGCGCTGCCAATACGCGAAACGCCTCCGCCGTAGGATCGGCCGGATCGAAATATGCGCCGAGGTGATACTTTCCCGGTCGCTTGCCACTCGACCGTGCTGCACTCGATGGCGAGGTCGACGGAGCCGACTTATGGTCCGGCTCTGGGTTGCGAGGGGAGGGGGACGCTACTGCCGGCCCCAACAGGGAAGTCCGTTTCGCCATAATCAAGCCTTCACATTTGCAGGTGTGCAATTCATCACATCATCAAATATGTGCTTCTGCAAGGCTGCAATCTCAAAGGCAGCCTTGCCCTTCGGCTCATGCTCGATGACGCCCAAGCCGTAAGGCCATGCCGCTCGGTAGGCGCTGCGCTCCCGCAATACGGCACGCGCCACCCGCAAGCCTGTCGCCTCGGCAAGCGTTCTGGCATCGTCCAGCAACGTGGTTGCCGTAGGGGGGGCGGCGTTCAGCACGACCACGCCCGTTCGCCCCGTGCTGGTGATAAGCTGTGCCGTGCGCTTAATTGCATCGAGATCGATCAATGACGGACGGCAGGGGATAACGACCAGATCGGCACGCTGCGCCGCTGCGGCGGCTTCCGCGCCCGCCGCTGGCGGTGTGTCGATGATAGTAAGTGCAAAGCCGTTGGCCTCAGCCGCATCAATCGCTTGGTCGAGGCGTCTTGCACTGATTGGCTCGACGTGCGGCAGCTCGGCCGTTCGTCGCTCGCTCCAAGCGGTCGCGCTCTCCTGCGGGTCGAGATCAAAGAGAGCCGTCTTGATCCCGACCGCTTCAGCAGCGACCGCCAAATTCACCGCGAGCGTCGTTTTGCCAACCCCACCCTTTTGAGCTGCAAGCGTGATAATATGCACGTGTGCACACCTTCAATAATTCAGATATGATGTTATGCAGAACGGCAAGGTCGCACAAGTGCTATGGTGAGGCGCTCTGCTCCTAAAGCATGGCAACGCATGGGCATGCGCTGGATAAACCTGTACGATGCGCCGCTGCCACCGAGGCCCGGAGCATAGTTGGAGTGATCTGATGCAGAAGGGCAAGGCCTTGGACGAGACGATAAAAGGTGAGATCCGCTTGTGCATCGAGGGCGGTCTTGCCCATTTCCCCGGACTGGCGAAGGAGCAGACGGTCTCGTTTGACGATCTCACCACCCCGGAAAGTCAGGAGATCGCCAGTCTCGCCGATCAGGCGGACTTCTTCAGCTGCACGCCTGCAAACGACAGCGCGGGGCCGGATGCGCGCACCTATACGGTTGGGCTGACCATCGCCGGCCGCAGTCGCGAACTCCGCGTCACCGAACCGATCCGCGACCCAACGCTCGCGAAGCTTGTGTCGGTCGTACGTCGCCTGAGCAAGCAACACCCGAGCCAGGGCTCTTAGCCAACTCATTCGCCGTCTTCGACCCGGCCGGCGGGCGGCGCGTTGTCACGATCGAAATTCCCGCAAAGGATGGTGAAGAGAGAATGTAGTCGGCTTCTCAAAACCTATGTCTAAGGGTGCTGGTGATATCCGAACGACTGTTGGTCACTTCGGCGCGAGCGCGAAATCGACCCGCGCCGCGACCACGCCGTTGTTCGTGCCGGCCATGACGGGCGGGGCGGCGCTCTGCATCGCGACCACGGGCGGCGGTGCTACGGGCATCGCCGTCATATCGCCGGCCTGCGGTAATTCGCCGCCAGTGCCGCCATCCCGGATCGAAAGCACCCGCACGATATGCAGCCCGGCCGCGGCGGCATATGCGTCCGCTTTCGCGCGTGCGGTTTTGTAGGCATTTCCGTAGCCGGTGAGGTTCGCCTTTTCCGGATCGGCGACCGAAAGGTCGGGGCCGGACACGATGTTGGCACCGGCGTCAGTGACGGCGGCGATCGCCGCGCCTACTTTGCCGGTGTCGCGCATCCGAACGGTGACGCTGTTGGCGACCTCGTACTGTCCCTTGTTCGCGCCCCAAGTGATGCGGTTCACCGACAGATTGCGAGTTTGGATATCCCGTTGGGCGACGCCTAACTTTGCCAGTGCCTGCGTGATCGCGGTCATGGTGCGAGCGTTCCGTTCGGACGCGCCGCGGGCATCCGCGGCGATGCTCGACAAGCCGGCGGTGAACAGCGCCTGGTCAGGCGTCGCCTCGGTGCGGCCGGTGCCCGTCACCGACAACAGCGTCTCGCCCGGCTGAAGGCCGATCGGATCGGGGGTGGCGTTGCAAGCGCCGAGACCAGCGCATAGCGGCGCGACCCAGATCAGACTCCTCATCCGCGTTCTTCCTTCTCGTTCTCTACCTGGAAGACACGTCTATCGATACGGTCGAGGTTTTCCCATTGGGATGCTAATTTTGGGACAACGAAAGGTCAGCCCAGGATAGGTGTTCCTATAACTACGCCATCCTCAAGCTGAAGCTTTTGCCACTGCCGCTCTCGCGCATAGTGGTACAAGGCAGAGTAGAGCCGCCAGCATCCAGAAAGCGGCCGTTAGGCCGGTATGCCCCGCGACGAAACCGATCGCAGCCGGACCTGCCAGGATGCCGGCGTAGCCAACCGTCGTAATCGAGGCGACGGCAAGCTCAGGCGGCATCGCGTTCTGTGCGCCAGCCTGGCGAAACAATACCGGCACCGTGTTCGATGCACCAAGTCCGATCAACATCAGACCCAACATGGCGACCACGGCAACCGGTGCGAGCAGCATGATCCCGTAGCCCATGAGCGCCAGCAAGCCGCCCCAAAACATGGTCTGACGATCACCAATTCGAGCCACCACCCGATCGCCGGTGAGCCGCCCTGCGGTCATCGCAATAGCGAAGACACTATATCCAAGGCCCGCTTGATCGGGTGCCAGCAATCCCTTGCCGGCAAGGAGCAGCGCACCCCAGTCGAGATAGCCCCCTCCGTCAGGAAGGTAATCGCGGCGAGTAGCGCCAGGAGAACCACAATACCGCGCGGCACGACGAAAAGCGGCGCTTGTTCGGCACGCGGCGTAACGATGAACCGTGATGCGGCAACTGCCAGTGCGGCAAGCATCAGTGCGGTCGCAACGAGTGTTCCGGCGAGCGCGCTTAGGCGCGCAGATACATCGTCCGCGACGCGCACAGCTGGACATGCGCGACCTTCACGCGCATCGGCTTGCCCGAGATCTCGACGTCCTCGTGGCTCCAGTCGAACTGGTAAGCCTCGCCCGGCCGGAATAGCAGCGGGATGAACGCCGGCGCATTCATTACGTCGCGACGCCGCGCCTGCCGCCAGCGCGCCGCATAACGGCGCACCGCATCATACGAGCCGTCGAACCCCTCGCGTAGCAGCAGGTCGTGGATACGGGTGAGGCGCAGCTTCTCCCGCCGCGGCCGTGCCTCATCTTCCTCCAGCAACGCGTCCAGTCGCGATTGAAACGGCCCCAGCTTAGGCAGCGGCTGTACCTCCCGCCGATACCCCATGTCCGCCTCCGGCGCCCGGATCGCCTTACGCACCACCTTGCGCGACAGGTGCAGGTCCCGCGCTATCGCCTTGATGGCCTTCCCAGACGCGTGCTCGCGCCGGATCCTCAACACCGTCTCCAATACCAGCATCCCGATCTCGCCGCCTGACACACCGCCAAGCGAGCAGCCTAGACCACCGGGATGAGGGGTCCTTTTTCGACGCCGATCACCCCGCTGCCGGGGTCCTTTTTCCACGCCGATCCACACCCGAAATTTCGCTCGAAATGCGGTTGCCCATCACCGGCCACCGCTCTTTGCCCAGCCGCAGACTACCGACTGGCAGGTGAACGGACGACCGCTTTCGGGAGCGCTATTACCGCGATTGAACCACCGAAATTGGGTCGTTATAGCCTGGATCGCCGGTGAATATCTCAGCCTTGATGGTGTCACATTTTGAGCAGTGCGCCTCTCCCGAGGCATGAGGCTCGTGACGCCAGCGTGTCACGAACGCTGCATCATGCGCTCAACGATCCTAGACTGTTTGGTTGATAAAAAAAGCACGTGCAATCTCGTGTGCGGCGATGTTGGCTAACTTGGCCGAACAAAGCGGGCATATGCGATCCAGCCGTAGAAAACGGTGAGCCCGAAGAGGTTCACCACTTCGCCTGATAATTGCCGAAGGCTTCCACCCATCTGGTTGACCCCCACCATCAGATGTATCCCCGGGGTCGTGGGAAGCATCCGTGACGCTGCGACGAGCCATCCCGGCGTTGCCTCCGAGGGCCATGACAAGCCGGAGAGGAAGAAGATTGGCAGGGATGTCACGATCCAGAGCTGGATCGGCCGCTCGCGAGTCTTGAAGAAGCTGGCAAGCGCCATTGCCCCGGCGACGGTTGCCGCGACGAACGCGATTGCTGCGACGATGAGGGTGAGAGGGGCCGCCTGAGCACGTGGGTAGTCCTGAAACCAGAAAACGAAGCCAGTGTAGTAGGCCACGTCGAGGAGACCAATTGATACGAATGCCAGTGCGATGCCGAAGAACTCCCTGCGAGTGAAGCGTCGGCGGCCCTGCCGTTCCCTCATCGTCCCGGCAAGCAGAGCGAGACCCATCAGCAGCGTCTGATGAATGATCAGGAACGCGACGCCCGGAACGACCGTGCTTCCATAGCCTTCGCGCGTGTTGAAGAGCGGTCGTTGCACGAGCGACAAGGCCGGTGGCGCCGTCGCGCCGGCGGCCATCGCCTGATCCATCCCTGCCTCGCGACCGACCGCCGAAATGGCAGCGGCGATGCTGCCGAGCGAGGTGCTGCTACGAAGAAGATAGGCACCATTGCCATACAGCGCGATCGTGCCTTGGCCACCACGCAGGATGTTCCGCTCGTAGCCGTCCGGGATGACGATCACCGCGTCCGCGTGGCGAGATTGCACCCATCCGTAAGCCTCTCGAGGAGACGATAGGGAGGCGATGAGCTCGGCCTGCTGAAGGGCCGGGAGCTTCATCAGGAGCGAGCGGCTCGAACCGGTATGGTCGAGATCGACAACGACGATGGGCAGTCGCCTCGGCACCTCGCCGGAATAAGCGGCCGGGTAGAAGAACGAATAGATGATGGCCGATCCGATCAGCAGCAGGAGCGCGGATCGGTCCGAGAGGATGGCACGGAACGTGCCGAGGAAGGCGTTGCGTATCACCGGCGGCCCCAGGTTTCCGGCTGCTTCGCCGCGGCAAGGTAGCGCGGCAGTCCGACGGCAAGACCGACGATCACGAATGGTAGCATGACGATGATCTGTCGCAGTGACACTGATGCCGCCGAACCCATGATCCACTGCTCCGAAAGCAGCTTGGCAAAGGAAGAATAAGGAAGCAGCGCGCTCCATACCCGAGCAAAGCCGGAGGCGGACTCGACCGGGAATACCGCCCCGGCGAACGCGAAGGAGGCTCCCGCGTAGAGGCCAGCCGCCGAAAGCGCGCTGCTCATCGTTAGAGTAAGACCGACGAATAGAAGCCCGACACCGACATATGCCATGTACATCACCGCATAGCCGGCGCCGATCAGCAGCGGGCTGCCAGCGATCGGCCAGCCTCGCAGACCAGCCAGATAGGCGATCGCTGCGATCCCCCAGCCCATGAAGATGAGGACGTAGAGCAGCAATTTGCCGCAAACGGCCCAGGCCGCCTCGCGTCGCGAGCAGTCTGCAAGCCAGTCCCCGATCGTTCCGTCGCGAAGCTCCCGCCCGAGCGCGCCGGTGATCGCCACCATGAAGATCAGATGCAGCAATGCGGGATGAAGCAGCGCCACCAGCTGAATTTCGTAGCTGCCCTGCGGATTGAAGAGAACGGTCGAGCGTACCGCGATGGGTGGCCTGCGAACCCTCCCAGGCCCCAGCACGGCCGCGCTCTGCTGCGACGCAAGCGAGCTGGCATAGCCTTGCACGACGCTGCCGACTTCGCGGATGACGGACCCGGCCGGTGTCGAGTAGCTGGCATTGTAGAGCGCAATGACCTGAGCCGTGCCGCCGCGGAGTACCTCTCTGCTTGTGTCCCGATCGATGAGGACAATTGCATAGGCCTGTCGGGCGCGCACGGCGTTTTCCGCCATCGACAGGTCGGGTGCTATTTCGAGAACGGCCAAGCCGGGCGCCGCATCGAGACGGCGGGTCAACTCGCGGGCGATGCCGCCGCCGTCGCGATCGACCACCACGATTGGGAGGTCGCGCATGGCCCCGGCCGACATCTGGATGGCGACCGTGGCGAGAAGGATCAACGGGATCCATGTCACGAGCGACAGGTCCCAGAAGCTCTTTCGCAGGAAGCCGGCCTCCCGCCGAAAGCCGCCGACCAGCGCGGGCGGGATCATTGCGGCCAGTCGAACAGGACCGTCATACCGGGACGCAGCCCGTCGATGGGACGGGATGGCAGGGCGCGGACCTCGAAGCTCTTGACGTCGAACCCGCTGGACTGGCGGGTCGCGCGCCCCG
>NZ_CAMPOV010000007.1 GCF_946892675.1 Arthrobacter sp. Marseille-P9274 | reverse complement strand
CCGGGTCGCAAACCCGCCCGCCGGCGCCGGGTACGACACGCGGAACGTCACCCGCCTGTTCGCAAGCGCAGGTATCGTTCCGACGATCTGCCGGCCTCGTGCGAGCCCGTCGAGCTGATCCTCGCGGACGTTCAGCGTGACCCAAGCGTTTTCGACGTCGGTCAGCATGAAGACCGGAAAGCCCTGCGGCACGAGTTCGCCTGGTTGAGCCATCCGCTTCCCGACTTCCCCAGCAGATGGCGCGACCACGCGCGTCTCGGCGGCGGCGGCCTGCACCTCGGCCACCGCGCCGCGCGCCTGCTGGACCTGACCGCCAGCGGCGGCCTTGTCCTGAGGGCGGGCTCCCGCCAGGGCCTGATCGTATTGCGCCCTCGCTGCCTTCGCAGCCTCCGTCGAAGCGATGGCGTTCGTCCGCGCCTCGTCCGCCTTCTGACCGGCGACGACGCCCTGGGCGAACAAGCGTTGCGTGCGGTTGCTGGTATCCTGCGCCAGATTCGCTGCCGCCTGTGCACGCCGCCATTGCGCCTCGGCCGCCCGGATGTCCTCGCTGCGCGCGCCGGCCTCGGCCTTGTCCTGCGTTGCCTGCGCGGCCTCCAGCGCCCCGCCGGCCTGCTGCTGCTTGGCGGCGACTTCGGGGCTGGAGATCGTGTAGAGTAGCTGCCCTTGCCGGACGGGCTGTCCTTCCTCCACGCCGAACGATGCGATCCGTCCCGTGACCTTGCTCGTGACGCGGATCTCGCGCGCGTCTACCATGCCTTGCAGCTGACCAGGCACGGGACGGTAGCTGAGCCAGAGTCCGACGCCCAGCAGGGCAGCGACCACGAGAGCGACAACGACCAGTTTGCCGCGGGGTGGCCTTGTCGTCCCCCCGCCGTCGTGCATTTCGTTTTCAGTTGCGGCGTTCATGGAATTACCTTGTCGGCTTTGGCGACGTATGCGGCCATCTCATCCATTTGCCCGCTGACGTTCAGAAGCTGGGCAAGTGCCTGTACATATTCGTTGGCCGCCTGCGCGCGCTGGATGCGCGATCGCCCCAGCGAAAGCTGCGCGTCGATGACGTCCAGCGATGTCGCCTGCTGTTCCCGATAGGATAGGGTCTGAAGCCGCAGATTCTCGATAGATGAAGCGAGGGAGGTATCGAGAAGCAGATACCGCTTTCGCGCCGCCTCGACGTCGTTCCACGCCTTCGTCACACCGATCTCGATCTGCGTGCGGCCTTCGCGCAGACCGGCGCGCGCCTGTTCCGCCGTCGCCCGTGCCGCATCGACCGCCTGTCGGCGCCCAAGACCCCCGGCGAGCTTATAGCGCAAGCCAACACCCACTGCCCAATCCGGGTCCGTGAGGAGGGTGTTGCGCCGGTCGAAATTATACTGGCCGAAGCCGTAGACGGTCGGGCGCTGCTTCGCCTGCTGGATCAGGACGCCGGCCTTCGCCTGGTCCTCCAGCGACGACAGCCGCTCGAGTTGAGGATGTGAGGCTAGGGCCGCGGCCTTGAACGTGTCGAGCGGCGGCAGTGGACGCGAGATGACGAAGAGCGGCGTTGACGGCCTCACTCCTGCGGGTTCGCGCAGCAGCCCCGCAAGCGCCGCATTCGCCGTCTGGAGGTCAGCGATCGCCTTCTCATATTCCGCCCGTGCGTCGTCGCGTGCCACCTCTGCCTGAAGGCGTTGCGCCCGGCTGATGAAGCGCGCTTCCTCGAGCTTGACGGCGTCTGCGACGTGACGGTCGAGCCCATCGAGCACGTCGCGGCGCACGCCCAGCGCTCGCTCGGCTAGCTGCTGGCCGAAATAGGCCCGCACCAGTTGCACGAGCTGATCGTTGGCGGTGATGGCCCGGTCGGCCTGCGCCTGCGCCACCTGTGCCCGCGCACCAGCCTGCGTCCCCGAAATCTGCCCTCCGGTGTAGATCGGGAGGGTCGTCGAAGCGATGGGGCGCGTACTTTGCCTTCTAACTTGAAACCGCAGCGGGTCAGGGATGCCGAAGCCCTCGGCGACCGGCGCGAGCGAACCGAGCGGCAGATAGAGCGTCTTCTGATAGTCCAGCAGTTGCGCCTCGAGGTCGACGTCCGGCCTGCGCAATGTGCGCGTGGCTCCCTCTTGCGCCTCCTTGCTGCGCACGTTCGCGTCCGAGGCCGCGATCGCGTCGGAACGGTCCAGCAGCTGCTCCTGCGCACGGGCGTATGTCAGGACGGCGGGGCTTGAGGGGCCGATGTTCTGGGCCGATGCGGCATGCGCCGTCGCGACCGCGGCGCCGATGATGGCGATAGACCGAAGGCTCATCATCGACGTTGGCCCGCTTTGCTGTGAGGCGACAAGCCGTCTGCGGCCTCGATGCCGCAGCCATGTACGAGGGGACGAGGTCTGGGCGTCGCCGCCATGATCACGTTCACGACTGCGACCCCGGTCGTCGAAATTCGCAAGAGACGATGCTCGCCCCCCTTCGGAGGGTCAGCTCGCGGGCCGCACGTCGTTTCGCGAATGATCTTGGCAATCCCAAAGCATGGTCCAGCTCGTCGCCGATCAACGACGCACTCAGCGCGCCCGAAACGATGCCCTCGACGAGGGCCGGCAGCTCGTGGTCGGCGACTGTCGAGCCCCCCGTCGTGTCGCCCGCCAACTCGCTTGGTAGGCGGGAGAATCGGCTGAAGAGGGGTTCCAGCATCTGACGATCGGTCGCGGCAAGCCAGCCGATCAGCCGGCCCACGCCGGTCTGTGCGAACGTGTCGAAGACGAGGTCGACGAGGCCGGCTTCATCGATGTCGCCTGCCCTCAAGGCTCGGACACCGCGCCGGACGTCCTCCAGAAGCTGGCCGATGCCGTCGTCCGCGACGGCTGCCTGCAGGTTGGCCGCGGTGCCGAAATGATGGGTGATGCTTCCGTGCGCCATGCCTAATGCCCCGGCCACGCTCTGAAGCGTGATCGCTGCCGGCCCGAAACGCTCAAGGATATCGCGGGCAGCGCCGACCGCTTCGCTGCGAAGCTCGTCCGGATGACGCCGGCGGCGACGGGGAGGCTCTATTGTCACTGATGACAATATAAGTTAATGCCGTGTCGGTGTCAATGACGATCAGCGGAGACGACGCGGATGCCTAACGATAGCGCCGGCCATACCTGCGCCTTCGATGTGATCGCCTCCGACATCGATCACATGGGCCACGTCAACAATACGGTCTATTTACGCTGGATACAGGAGGCGGTGATCTCCTTTTGGCACCGGATCGCGCCCGGCGATGCGCTGGAGTCGGTTGCCCGGGTCGCGATAAAGCATGAGATCACCTATCGCTGCCCCGCCTTCCTAGATCAGCGCGTTGACTGTCAATCGGCGTCCAAAAGGGACCCCCTACCGGCGTCCAAAAGGGACCCCCTTCGTCGAGCAGCGTACCGGGGATGACGGGCGCACTGTTCGCGCTGGTTGCGGCGTAGGGCGGGCGTAGCCCGACGGGAGGCGCAACCAGCGCGAAGCGTTCTCTGCCGGTGTCCCAGGCGTCAGCTTCGATGTTTGAAGCGCCAGCTGTCGTTGCCGGTTTCGACGATGTCGCAATGGTGGGTAATTCGGTCGAGCAGCGCGGTGGTCATCTTGGGGTCGCCGAAGACGGTGGGCCACTCACCAAAGGCCAGGTTCGTCGTGACGATGACTGAAGTCTGTTCGTAGAGCTTGCTGACGAGGTGGAAGAGCAGCTGACCGCCCGAGCGGGCAAACGGCAGGTAGCCAAGCTCGTCGAGCACCACGAGGTCGAGGCGCGAGAGCTGGGCCGCCAGCGTGCCGGCCTTCCCAAGGCGGGTTTCCTCCTCGAGCCGGTTCACCAGATCAACCGTGTGGAAATAGCGCCCGCGGGCGCCGGCCCGTACCACATTGGCGGTGATGGTGGTGGCGAGGTGCGTCTTGCCGGTGCCCGTCCCACCGACCAGCACGACGTTGCGCCGGCCCGGAAGAAACGAGCCGCTGTACAGCGAGCGTACCGCGTGCCGCTCTACACGGGCGGTGCGATCCCGGCGATCCAGGCGGGTGCGGACGGCGCGGTCGAGGTGGCCCGCGCCAGGCAGGCGGGTGGTCGCGACCTGTCTCGCGTCAGGTTGGTCCGCACCTATTTCGGTCAGCAGGTTGCCGCCCAGCTGACCCGGTCGACGCGCGAGACGCTCGCAGGGTTCGATCGGCATCTGTCGGATGCCGTGAAGCTCGAGCAGAACGGGGTCATTCCCCATGCGCGCGTCCTCCAGGTTCAGGTCGCCCGCGACGCCGCCGAACGCGCCTTCATTCGCGCGCAACTCGAGGAAGCGACTGCTGCCGACGCACTGTCGCGGTTGCTGGACCGACCCGCCGGCGTCGGCGCATCGACGCCGCTGTTCGTCAATTCGCAGCCGCTGCCTCCCGTCGGCACATTCCTGGAGGGCATAGACGCGACGCCCCGGGCCCGCGGCGCCGACGCAGCGCGTGACATCGCCAGCGCGGGGGTCGGCCTGGCGAAATCGCGCTACCGCCCGCAAGCCTTCGCGTTCGGCAGCTACAACGCCAATCGCGACAATGCGCTGCCCACGGACACGCGAAACCGCGACCGCTCTGTCGGCGAGCGCCGTCTATGCCGGTTCGGCGCTTGCCTATTCGGGCGCGACGTTACCGCTGAACGGCGCCAACGCCTTTGCCCACATCTGGAGCAACGTGCTGCCGCTGAACCCAACTCAGTCGCGGCGGGCTGCCCGTCGCGGTCACCACCGAACCGTTGTTCAATCGGACGGGTGGTTACAAGGGCTATGTCTTTCCGGCCGTAGCGGTGATCATCGTTCAGCAGACGCTGCTCTTCGGCGCCGCTACCTTCATGGGCGGACGACGCCGCTCCGGCGCATGGCGGATGGGTGTCGCGGAGTTCTGGGGAACGCTGGCGGCGTTCACGTCGGTAGGCATCCTGGGATGCTATTTCCTGTTCGGGTTCATCTTCTGGCTCCAGGCTGTGCCCGTCGATGGCGACATTACCGGCATGATGGTGATGGTCCCTGTCTTCGCCACGGCGGTTGCTGCCCTGGGGCTGCTCATCGGCAGCGTGTTCGATTGCGCCGAGCGGGCAACCTACATCCTGGCACCGACCTCGGTGCCGTTCTTCTTCCTCACCGGGACCGCCTATCCGCTCGATCAAATGCCGGGCTTCGTCGCCGCCCTCTCTCACTTGATCCCGGCCACCGCCGGCGTCCACACGTTCGTCCCGTTGAACCAGATGCATGCGCGCCTGAGCGAGGTCACGATCCCCGCCTTGACCCTTGCAAGCCTCGCCCTCGGCTATGCCATGCTGGCGTATTCGCGCCTCGTCGGCTTCGGCGCGATGGTCGGGACGTCCGCCACCGAGGCCTGAATGGAGGGCAATCCTCGCCAAGGAGCGCAAGCTCCACCGTTTCCGCGGCTGTAGTGTATCGCGCACTCCTTCTAGCCGCTCGTAGTGGCTGCGACCTCGCTTCGCATGGCCACGAGACTTCGTGTCGCTGATCGCTGCCACCTGCATCGATAGTTGCCTCACGTAGAGACCTGGTCGAGTCAGCAAGAAAGGGAACCATTCGGTTCCCCTAGGTGTTGTTGGTGGGTAATTGCCGGGAAATGGCTGGGCCAAGCGGCGCCGCGACCGGCGTCGGGACATGGGCAACAGACGAGGTCAGGCTTTGAAAGCACCGCTTCTCTATTCGTCCGACATCGAGACGATCGCCGAGGATGAAGATCGCCTGACGGCCGAGATCGTCGAGCAGATGGCGGCCGGGAACCGCTGCGCTTTCGAGCATCACCGCCATGCGATCCGCGACGCGCATGCCAAGTCCCATGCTGTCCTGAGGGGCACGTTGACGGTTCACGACGATCTGGCGCCGGAACTGCGGCAGGGCATCTTCGGACACCCATGCACCTACGGCGTGGTCGCACGGCTGTCCTCGGCGCCCAGCGACATTCATTCGGACGCGATCCCTGCGCCGCGAGGATTCGCGATCAAGGTAATCGGCGTCGAAGGAGAGCGGTTGTCGCCCGATATCGGGGGCGCCAACCAGGATTTCCTGATGGTGAACTTTCCCGTCCTCGCCTTTGGCACCATCGCCAAATACAAGCTGATGCTGAGCCTTCTTGAGGCGAATGCGCATGCGCCCGACACCTTCCAGCGGCTGATCGCAGGCACTGCGCGGGGTGCCAAGAAGACAGTGGAGGCGTTGGGGATGACGCCCGGGGCGACGCTCGAAGGTTTGGCGCGCGACAACCATCATCCGCTCGGCGAGAGCTACCATACGCAAGGTGCTATCCGCTTCGGTGACCATGTCGCCAAGCTGGCTCTGTCCCCAGCTTCCGATAACGTCCGGGCCTTGACGGGACAGCCGGTGGGCAAGGCGGATTTCTCCACGATGCGGGATGTTATGGTGGAGCATTTCGCCGGCCAGGGCGCGGAATATGCCCTGTCGGCGCAACTCTGCACCGATCTGGCGGAGATGCCGGTCGAGGATGCGGCGGTACGCTGGGACGAGAAGGTGTCGCCGCATCGCCCGATCGCGACGCTGCGGTTCGCAGCGCAGGACGCCTACGCCCCGGCACGCCAGGTGTATGGCGACGACGTCCTGTCTTTCAATCCATGGAACGGCGTAGAGGCGCACCGCCCACTCGGCCAGATCATGCGCATCCGCCGGGCGGCTTACGAACGCTCCACCAGCTACCGCCATCGGATGAACGCGCGCCCCCGGATCGAGCCTGACCGGCTCGATGACATTCCCGATTGAACAAGCAGGAGGTCGTGATGACCACAGACAACAAGGACCCGCGCCTCGCGGATGAGAGCAAGCTTCAGGAAATCCGTCGCCGGGTGGAGGAAGTCGCCGCCGATGCACCCCACCTCGCCAAGATCGCGCTCGAGGCGATGATCCGCAAACATAATCCGGACCTGAAGGGCAGCGCCCGGTCGGCGGGCCGCGCCGGCAAGCAATCCGGCAACGTGTCCGAACTCCCCGCCATCGCGACGCTCAAGCCGGGCGGCGCAGAGCGCCTGCGGCGGATCTTCGATCTCACCGCCGGCAACATGGACGGGGCCCAGCGCGTCTCCACCCTGCACGACATGCGCTTCGTCTTTTTCGACGATGATACGCGCATCCTGTTCGCGACCGCCTACGACGGCGACTGGGATGCCTACATCAATGACTTTGCGACCAAGATCCCCGAGCTCATGGACCTTCTGTTCGCCAACGTCGAAGGCTGGCCGGGGATCGACAGCCCCAAGGTGAAGGATTTCATCGCCGACCACCAGATCGACGCTGCCGGCTGGTTCGTTGCCAATCCGCAGGTGACGGTGGTCGACGTACGCCGTTTCCAGCGAATGGAGAAGGCGCTCAACGCGTTCCTCGATGCAGAGGCCGCCAACATGGGCATCGACCCGACGACCAAGGCGGCGCTCGGCCAACTTACCGACGCCATCTCCAAGCCGGAAGGGGTGGATTACTGACATGAGCGTTCTGGCGGACCTGAGGGCGCGCTTCAGCCGGGAGCGGGTCAAGCTGCAGCTCGACGACATCCAGGCCCTGATCCTGCGATCGCGGCCCGAGCCCTATGTCGGCTTGCACGCGATGCTGCACGTCGATGAGGCGGAAGGCGGTCGCGACCTCGTCCGCCGACTCGCGCCGCATATCCCCGCGGCCGACGATTGGACGGACGACATGGACGCTTGGACCGGCGTCGCGATCAGCCATGCCGGCCTGAAGGCGCTGGGCGTGCCAGAGGCATCGCTGAAGAGCTTTCCCCTCCCGTTTCAAAAGGGCATGGCCGCCCGAGCCGAGCAACTGCGCGACTTCGGCGAGAATGCACCCGACCGGTGGGAAGATGCCTTTCGGCCCGGCACCTGCCATATCGCGCTGACGATCTATGCCCGCGACGAAGACGCGCTTGAAAAGGCGATCAAAGTTGCCATGACCGAGTTGGAAGCCTCGCATGGTGTCACGCTCGTCGGCACGCACAGCTTCGGGGCGGATGCCGATGCCAAGAACCCTTTCGGATTTCGCGACTCCATCTCGCAGCCGACAGTGGCGGGCGGCGGGGTGGACCCGCGGGGCGACGAGCGCGCGATCGCGGCGGGCGAGTTCATCCTGGGCGAAAACAGCGAGACCGGCGCGCCAGTCGCAATGCCCGAACCGGCCCCGCTCGGTCGCAACGGATCGTTCGTGGTCCTGCGCAAATATCAGAGCGCGGTTGGCGCCTTCAACGATTTCATCCGCGCAAACGCCGACAGCGAAGCCGACCAGGAGAAGCTGGCGGCCAAGATGTTCGGCCGCTGGCGCAGCGGCGCGCCGCTGATCCTGGCACCGGATCATGACGACGAGGCGCTGGGGGCGGATCGATCACGCAACAACGACTTTAATTTCGCGGAAGATCCCAAGGGACTGGTCTGTCCGCATTCAGCGCACATGCGCCGTCTGAACCCGCGCGACAGCCAGTTGACGATCCTGACCGACGTCAACATTCACCGCATCATCCGGCGCTCTTCCACCTTCGGCCCCAAGTGGACTCCGGACGTGACGGCGGCCGACGATGCGAAAGACGATCGCGGCATCTTCTTCATCTTCATCAGCGCGCGGGCGTACGATACGATCGAGTTCCTCCAGCAGGAATGGATCAACCGGGGCAACTTCATCGATCTTGGCACCGAAAAGGACCCGATCGTCGCGCTGCACGAGGAGCCCGGGACCTTCACCATTCCGCAGGAGCCGGCGCGAAAGCGCGTCAACGGCGTGACCACCTTCAACCGTCTGATGGGCGGCGAATATCTCTTCATGCCGTCGCTGACGGCGCTCCGGTGGATCGGTGAAGCAGGCTGGCACTGATCCGTCCAGCGGGCCTGAGGGGCGCTCGCAATACCGTTCGCATCGGCATGCCATCACCGTTTCGGCGGACGCGATCGACGAACTGGGCCACGTCAACAATGCTGTGTACCTGCAGTGGGTGCAGCAGGCGATAACCGCGTACTGGCGCGCGGTGGCGAGGAAGGAAGATGTCGACCGGCTTCGCTGGATCGTCGCTAGTCACGAGATCTTCTATCGAAAACCGGCCTATCACCGCGATAGTCTCATCGCGACGGTTCAGATTACCAAGCACACAGCGTCGCGAGCATGGTTCTCGACGCATATCGGCAGGGACGGCGAGACGGTCGCCGAGGTGCACTCGACGTTATGCTGTCTCGACGCGAGCTCGGGTCAACTCGTCCGCATCACTCCGGACCTTGCGCAGCCGTTCTGCCTGTAACACGCCGGGCCTATGAGGGGCGGTTAACCCTGGCGAGCAGCTTGGGTCGGATGGTGCGGCGCAGCCCGCGAGCAAGCTGCGCCACGGCCGATCATGCTCAGCCTCTGGGCATCGTCGGAACGGCTCGAGCGGTCGTCGCCGACGCTGACCGGGACCGATCAAAGCTCGGAGCGATGTAAGGAAGAGCCGCGATGGTCGGTGAAAAGAGAATGCCGAAAAGCCAACGCGGTCGGATAGGCCGGCCGAGTGCCAAAGAGGCGGCCAGTCTGGAAGACCGGATCCTGGCCGCCACTTGGGACTTGCTGCTCGCAAAGGGTGCCCGCGAACTCTCGGTCGAACGGATCGCACGTGCGGCTGCTGTCAGCAAGAAGACGATCTACACACGCTTTCATGGCCGCAGTGATCTCTTGATGCGCCTTCTGCGGCGCAAGCTTGAACTGGAAGAAAGCGGACTTCATGAGGACGTGGATGCGGAAGACTTTCGCGATGCATTCTGCAGCGTCGGGAGGCGTATCCTGGCCTTCTTGATCAGCGCGGAGCGTCAGGCGATCGCAGCGGTGCTGGCGGAACTACCGGACGCGCGGCATGATGCCTGGACCTCTACCTATGCTGTCGGTCTGCGCGCAATTGATGCCTTGCTAGCACATCCGGGAGCCGCGATCGCGCTAGCGAATCTCGATCTTGCGACGTTCCGTCATGCTTTGTTGCAATGTCTGATCGGTCGGGCGGAGAACATGCTGCGTGCTCCTGAGTCAGATCAGCCTATCAGCGAGGATTGGATGAAGGCCTTGGCAAAGCTCTTCATACGGCATGATTCGTAACCGCGGTGGTGACTGCCATAGCCAATAGCCTTGGCAGGGTAGAACGGCCTCGCCGCATCGCTCGTCTCCATCTGACGAGCTAACCTGCAAATGGCATGATTTCCGGGGAGCAGGTCATCAGGCTTGAACGCACCCAGATTCTTGAGGTGAACCGAACCCAGCACCGAAACCTGCGTCTTCTCCCCGGCCACCTTGGACTTCCAGGCACGCGGATCAAATGCCGGGTCTCGCGCGATAGCTGCACTTCCCAGCGAAAGGCAGACCAATCCCATTATAAGTGCGCGCATCTGTAGCCCCCCTGTGCCCCGCGACCAGTGGCACGTTCTGATCGCCAAACACCAGTCGTTATGCCGAATTAGTGATTTCCGCTGCGACGCCTTCCCGATTGGGAACCTGTGACGAGAATCCCACCGCGCCGATCGCGCTGACGGCCGCCTGCGGGTTCCGCTTTCCCAAAACCTGTTCCCGATTTACAATTCCCAAAACTGCCGATTTTGACGGGGAAACGGGAAAGATGCTGATCGGCTATGCGCGTGTCTCGACGACCGATCAGGATTTGACGCTACAACTGGATGCACTGACGAAAGCCGGGTGCGAGAAGGTGTTCACCGACAAGGCGAGCGGCGCGAAGATCGACCGGCCGGGGCTGATCGAGGCGCTGGGCTTCGCACGCGCCGGCGACACGCTGGTGATCTGGAAACTCGATCGGCTCGGCCGCTCGATCCATGGTCTGATCGCGCTGGCCGCGGACCTGTCGGAGCGGGGGATCGACTTTCGGTCACTGACAGACGGGTTCGACACATCAACGGCATCGGGCCGGCTGCTGTTCCACATCCTCGCCTCGGTCGCCGAGATGGAACGCGAGCTGGTGAAGGAGCGGACGATCGCCGGGCTGGCGGCAGCGCGCGAGAAGGGCAGCACGGGGGGAGGGCGCAAGCTGGTGATGACCCCCGAAAGGATCGACACGGCGCGCAAGCTGCTTGCCGTGGGCGAAAAGCCGGCCCGGATCGCAAGGCTTCTGGGCGTCGGCCTCTCGACCTTCTACCGGCAGTTCCCGGCGAGCGACCGCCCGGAAGCAGCCACTACCGACATATAATCCTGTCTTGTTATCAAAGCCTCCCGGCGAGCCGACGCATCTTGTCCATTTCCCGCGCCAGCCGCATCTGCGGACTGTCGTACAGCTCGCGCATCAGGCGCATCTCCGGCCTGTTATAAATCTCCTGCATCAGGCGAACCGTTGGGTTCTCCTGCGCCGCGCGGATCGCACGAAGGGCAGGGGTGTCCATACCAGCCAGCAACATTGCACCACCCGAAATGGGTTCGCCTGCGAGCTGCGCAAGCGCGATGTTCCGGGCAACCCGCAAACCCGGGCCGGATTCCGCCTGCCGGTTGATCTTCGCATCGCGCCGGGCGCGAGCCTGATCCAGATACCGCTGGCCAGCCTTTTTCCACTTGGCCTGAAGGCGACGGATCGTTGCCTCATCCGGTGCGTCCAGCACCCGCTTGGCTGCCGTGGTCGGTTTCAGCGTCAGTGCCGCGATCATCATGTCCGCCATCTTGGCAAGGACAGGTTCATCGTTCAGACCCGATCCTTCTGGTCGGCCGCGTCCGCGCTTTGCTGCATTGTTCATCTGCCGGTCCTTTCCTGTGCCGACCGCAATATCAGCAAACAAAACAGTAGCTTCAATGACGATAAATCCTGAACAAAAGCGAGAATAATTGATCGTCAAAACGACGGATCGATCCCGGAAAGCGAGGATAATTCCTGCCTGTCGTCATGCCTTGCGAGTGTCCAGCAGACCGCTTTGTCAGGCAGGCGGGTCGAAGGTATCGCCATTCGGAAGGGTGAAGACCGATCCATCGAACGCAATGCCTTGGCCTCCAGCGGTCCGCAGCTCTTTGCGTCCAGGCATACGCCCATGAGGATCGTCCTTTGATGACGCATCGATCCAATGCTGCACTTGAATGACCTGTACGCGATGCCCAAAGTGGGTTTTAACCTCAACACTCTTCGTAGTCGGCTGCATGTGCGTTTCTCTCTGGGGTTATTTGACCTTACGGTGCTTCCATTCCGGCGCTCGGAGAAGCACTGCCGCATCGCCGTCATTGTTCCAAACAGCAGATTCAAGCTGCCAGTAGAAGCGATGCTTGGTATGACCATCGTCCATCTTCTCTGACGTGTTCGTGCCCTTTCCGGTCCTGAGCACGACAACGTCGCCAGCTTTCACCTTCTTGTCTGGAAACCAGTAGATATGGCGGAGCTTGTTGGAAACTGAGTTGGCCCCCGAAATGACCTGACAGGGTCTCGCTCTTAGATAAGAGTGAGCCATATGACTGAGCATACGACTAGGCGCTACAATGGCGGCGAGGTCCTCTCCGGGGTTCAGCGCCGGAGGCGCT
>NZ_CAMPOV010000006.1 GCF_946892675.1 Arthrobacter sp. Marseille-P9274 | reverse complement strand
GTGTAAACGCTCGCGCTAAGTGGCGGCATTCTGATCGCGCTATTTGTCGGCGAGCGTCGCTACGCGGCTACCGGCTTGGTCTCGGCCGATCGCACATAGGCGTAGAGTGTTGGCTTGGAGATGCCGAGCATCGAGCAAATCTTGGCGATCGGCATCGTGTTCTCGTGGTAGAGCCTGACGGCCAGGTCGCGCTTGTCCTTGCCGAGTGCGGCCGGCCGGCCACCCTTCTTGCCGCGAGCGCGGGCTGCGGTGAGACCGGCCTGGGTCCGCTCGCGGATCAGGTTGCGCTCGAACTCCGCCAATGCCCCGAACAGGTGGAAGGTAAGCTTGCCCGACGTGGTGGTCGTGTCGATCGCCTCGTGCAGGCTCAGCAGCCCGACCTTTTCCTCGTCGAGGTAGGTCATCCATCCGATCAGATCACGGAGCGAGCGGCCGAGCCTGTCGAGGCGCCAGACCACCAGTGTGTCGCCGGCGCGAAGCAGCTCCTTCACCTTTTCCAATCCAGGGCGAGCGGCAGTCGCCCCGGAGGCCTTGTCGGTGATGACCTTCTCGCAGCCGGCAGCCTTCAGCGCATCACGCTGGAGGTCCAGGTTCTGCTCGGCGGTCGATACGCGGGCGTAACCGATTTTCATGCGTAGGGCCGGTGGCGCCCCGATCGGGCGCGGTTTGGGAAGAAAGTCGTCATCGGCAGGTCTATGTTGCCCTAGTTTTCTTTACCGGGTAGATTTACGTCGAACAGGCCGGTTTGGCAACGCGAGCGGACTCGCATGGCGATGGGCAGGCAAATCTCCGTTTTCCTTACCTGCGACACGGACCGTCGGCGGTGACGCATCCGGCGCTTGTCCCGCCGCTGGCGATCGAGCGCTACCGCGTCCTTGAACCGCACCTCGCCGATGGCATCCCGCTCGCGGACCTCGCCCGCACCGGCACGCTGAGCGAGCGGACGTTGCAGCGCTGGCTCGGGCGCTACCGTGCCGAAGGACTTGCCGGTCTCGCGCGTCTGCCGCGCAACGATCGGGGCAGGCTGCACCTGCCGGAACATCTGGTCGAACTGACCCGCACTCTCGCCACCAAGCGCCCGCGACCCCCGGTCGCCGCCATTCACCGAAAGGTGCAGGAACTCGCCATCGCGCATGGACACCGAACCCCCAGCTATGCGGCCGTCGCGCGTGTCGTCAGGGCGATACCGGCAAGCCAGATCGCCGCAGCCTCCGATCCGGCCGTCTACCGCGACCAGCACGAGCTAGTGCATCGGCGCGAAGCCGCGACCTCGAACGAGATGTGGCAGGCCGATCATACCGTTCTCGACATTCTCGTGCTCGATGATGCCGGAACCCCGGTGCGTCCTTGGCTGACCGTCATCGTTGACGATCACAGCCGAGCCATCGCCGGTTACTTCCTCAGCCTCGATGCCCCCAGTGCCCTCAACACGGCGCTCGCCTTGCGGCAGGCGATCTGGCGCAAGCCCAATCCCGAATGGATCGTCAGCGGCATTCCCGAACAGCTTTACGTCGACAACGTCCTAGGTTGGGAAGCAGCGGCGGGAAAAGGCCAGCAGGTCTCGTTGCGCCGAGCGTGATCGGCGCTGATGACTTTTTGATCCAGATGGCTTCCATCGTCAAGGAATGCGCTCTCGGCCATAGCAAACACAGGATCCAGCGACCGCACCGGTCGTGGTCCTCACCGTCCTTAAAATGAGATGCGGATGCCAGATGGAAGGCCCGAACATTATCTACAGGGTCGCGGCTGCGCCCTCACGGCTCCACAGAGAGGGGTCCTTCCATCTGGTGTCCGTCCGTTCGACGAACGGACGGTACTCGGTTCCCGTCTTGATGACGGCGTGCGCGACGCGCGCCATCTTGGCGGTGAGTGCGGTCATCGCCTTGCGGCGGCGATCAGGGTCGTTGCCGTGGCCGGCCACATAGCGACCAAGCTTGTCGCGGAAACTGTTGTCGCGCTGGCGAATGGCGACCTGGGTCGCCATCCAGAAGGTGCGGCGTAGCCGGGCATTGCCGTACTTCGAGAGCTTGGTTCGGCCTCGGAAGGTGCCTGACTGACAGGTGGCCAGGTCGAGCCCGCAAAACTTCAGGAACTGGCGATGATGGTTGAAGCGCCGAAGATCGCCAGCCTCGGCGAGGATCGTCAGCGCGTTGATCGGGCCGATCCCGGGGATCATGCGCAGGAGCTGATAGTCGCGGTTCTCGCTGAGCATGGCATTGGCGGTCCGCTCGATCTCATCGCGTTGCCGGATCAGGCTGCGGGCTTGTGCGATGACCATGCGGAACATGGCGACCGCGACGGATTCCTCGTCGACCGGCAGTGCAACCGAGGCGCAGGCCGTCTCGTAGATATCGTTGATTAAGCGGGCCTTGGAGACCTTGCGGCCGACCAGTGACCAGGCCTCGCGCGTGAAGGCCTCCTGACCGAGCGTCGTCATGCTGGCCGGTGTCGGAAACCGTTCGAGCAGAGCCAGGAACCAGTCGGACCGGCTGTTGCCCGCAAAACGTTCGATCTCGGGAAAATACAAAGGCAGGTAATGGGTCAGGATGCGGTGCCAGGTCTGCGTCTTCGCCTTGGAAATGGCCTCGTGCGTCTTCGACATCTCCTGCAGGTCGTTGATGCCGGCGGCCAGCGGGTCGACGTAGCGCTGAGTGGCGCCGATCTGGAGCATGTGCAGAATTACCTGGGCGTCTTTGGAATCGTTCTTGTCCCAGCCATTATGCAACGCCTCACGCGTCCGTGCCAAGGCGACCGACGAAATCAGGCGCAGCTCGAAACCCGCAGCTAGCAGTCGGTGCGCCAGCGTACGGTGGTAGTTGCCGGTGGCCTCAAAGCCAACGACGATAGGTCTGCCGATGGCTGCCAGATCGTCCGCGAGGCGGTCGTAATCAGCCTTGGTAGCCATGACTGTCATGCGGCGACGTCGTCCGCCCTCCGGGCGTTCGATCAGCACTTCCTGGCGGTGCTTGGACATATCGATGGCTACCAGCACGGCATCGGCCGGAGTAGAACTGCGCTTGGTCATGGTCGGTCAGTCTCCAAAGTGTTGAGTCGACAACTTCACTTTAGTGACCTGCTGGCCGGTCATGGCCGCCTTGATGAAGCCGTCGGGCGCTACGCGCCCTTGTCTCCATCAAGGCGAATGCTGCCTTCGAGGGGCAGCTTCCCAATGTGCTACGGCTCGGATTTCATCTCCGAGCATATCGAGCAGGCGTGCATCGCCCTCAAAATCCGCCTCATCCATTCGCTGCCGGGGCGTCCTCGCGGGCGCGGCAAGATCGAGCGGCTGTTCCGCACCATCAACGACATGTTCCTGCCCGACCTGCCCGGCCACCTGATCGCGGGCAAGCCGCTGTCGGCGCCAGTGCTCACGCTCGACGAGCTGCGCGCCCGCTTCGAGGCGTTCGTGTGCGGCGTCTATCATCGTCGCCCGCATGGCAGCACCGGCGAACCGCCGATCACGCGCTGGCAGAAGGGCGGGTTCCTGCCCGCAATGCCCGACAGCCTTGAACAGCTCGACATGCTGCTCGTGCACGTGCCCAAGCCCCGTAAAGTGCTGCGCGACGGCATCCGTCTGATGGGCAGGCGCTATGTCGAACCCACGCTCGCGGCCTTCGTCGGCGAGCAGGTCGAGGCGGTCTATGACCCCCGCGACCTGACCGAGATCCACGTCTACCACCAGGGCCGGTTCGTCTGCCGTGCGCTCAGCTCCGAGCACGCTGGGCACCCGTCGTTGCGCGCGATCCAGCGCGCCCGGCGCGGCGCGAAGGAGCGCGACAAGCAGGTGCCTGCCCCCACGGAGACCTTCGATGGCGACCAAGAGGATACGGCTTCCCGGCCCACCACCTACCGAGGGCTCCGGCTCTACGCCGCTGACGATTGAGTTCCTGGTCGAGCAGCCGTTCCTGGCGACCCGCGAACATGCCCGGTTCGTCGAGTTTGCCGAAGCCTGCGCGCACTACCGCTATATCGGCGTGTGTCATGGCCGGCCGGGCGTCGGAAAGACGCGATCGGCGCGCGAGTTTTCCAGCTTCCCCGACCTGGGGGGATATGCCGCGCTCCGTCCCATTGCCGCGCTCCTTGGCGAAAAGGTCGCTCGCTGCCGCGCCGTCTTCTACACCGTGTCGGTCAGCAACACGCCCAAGACGATCGACGCGGTGTTGGGCCTCAACCTCATTAAGCTGGGCTATGCCCGGCTGACGGTCGCGGGCGGCTCGCAGGACGAAATCACCCATGACGCCGCCCGCATCGCCTGCCCCCTCGTCATCGTCGACGAGGCCGACCGCCTGACCATAAAGTCGCTCGAACATCTCCGCGACATGGCCGATCGCCACGGCTTCGGGCTGATCCTGATGGGTATGCCGGGCTTGGAGAAGCGCCTCGCCCGCTATGCCCAGCTCTACTCGCGGATCGGCTTCGTCCACGAGTTCAAACCGCTTACCGAGACCGAAATGCGGCTGCTGCTCGCGACCCACGCCGGCGATTTCGGGATCAGCTTCGACCCGGCCCAACTCGACGCGATCGAAGCGCAGGCAGCCGTGATCCGCATCACGCGCGGCAACTTCCGGCTCATGGAGCGCCTGTTCGCGCAGATGCGGCGGATCATGACCCTCAACCGCGTCGAGGAGGTCACCGCTGACATCGTTCAGGCCGCGCGCGATTGCCTCGTCATCGGACCCGGCAACTGACAAATAGCGCGATCAGAACGCCGCCATTTAGCGTCACGCTTTGGGAGCAACCCCTCCGACTTCAGTCGGATACTGGCTTCAGCCATAGACTCGCATAATAGCAGGTATCCTCGGGAAAGTGAGACCGCCTGAAAGGCGTGAAGTCTCACTTTCCCGAGGATACCTGCTATGGGCTATTCGAGTGGTTGCCACACGACCTTTCATCATCGCTATCATATCGTCTGGGCGCCCAAATACCGTTTCAAGGTGTTGCACGGCGAGGTCCGCCTCAGGGTGCGCGAGATCATCAAGCAGGTCTGTGTCGAAATGGGCGTGACGATCGTCAATGGCGCGCTTTCACGCGATCACGTCCATATGTTCGTTGAAATCCCACCGCATATCTCGGTCAGCGACTTCGTGCGCCGGGTC
Source organism: Arthrobacter sp. Marseille-P9274 (assembly GCF_946892675.1). NCBI lineage: Bacteria > Bacillati > Actinomycetota > Actinomycetes > Micrococcales > Micrococcaceae > Arthrobacter > Arthrobacter sp. Marseille-P9274. The sequence goes on along the minus strand of NZ_CAMPOV010000006.1, from coordinate 36,015 downwards.
AAGGGGCGGTCCTCGCGCAAGATCCAGCAGGAGTTCGAGCATATCCGCAAGCGCTACTGGGGCCAGCGCTTCTGGCAGCGTGGCTACTTCTCAACCACGTCCGGAAACATCACCGACGATATCATCATGCGCTATCTCGACCGCCATACCCACAAGCAAGGCTTCAGCCCTTCGCCATGAACCTACCGGCGTCAGCCGGTCAGTCATTCAGCGCGAGCGTTTACATCCGCGCCCTTCCCTGATGCAAAAATCTGATGCAGAATCGCGGCATGATTTACGGCTATGCGCGCGTCTCGACCAACGGCCAGGACCTGGCCCAGCAGCTCGCCCAGCTTGAGGCGGCCGGCTGCACGAAGATCTACCGCGAGAAGATCAGCGGCGCGTCGGCCGAGCGGCCTCAGCTCAAGCGCGCGATCGGCGCGCTCGATCCCGGCGACGTGCTGATGGTGACGGCGACCGATCGCCTCGCCCGCAACACGCGTGACCTGCTCAACATCCTGCACGCGGTCAAGGAGACCGGCGCCGGCTTCCGCTCGATCGCCGAGCCGATGCTGGACACGACATCGCAGCTCGCCGAGGTCGTGATCGCGGTGCTGGGCGTCGCGGCGAGCTGGGAGCGCCAGCGGATCGTCGAGCGCACCAGCGCCGGCCGCGCCCAGGCCAAGGCGCGCGGGGTCAAGTTCGGCCGCAAAAGCGCCCTCACCCCCCACCAGCAGGCCGAGGCACGGCGCAAGCTCGACGCCGGCGACACTCAGCGTTCCGTCGCGGCGCTGTTCAACGTCAGCCAGGCGACGATTTCGCGGTTACAGGAACGGCCATGATGACGGGGCTGCAATGGCCTGGTGCCGCCATCGTCGTCAGTCTGGCCATCAGTCTCGCAGGATGTAGTCCGGCGAAAGAACCGGCGGTGGCGGAGGGACCACCCCAACGAGCAAGTTCGTCGGAATTGCCGCCGCCCCCTCCCCCGCCAGTGCCCGGCCCCAATTATCATGGTAACGGGAGTGCCATCGCGGTTCCTGGCGCTCCCGACATTAGCGGCCTCGATGATGCGCAGATCGACGTGATGTTCGACGAGGCGGTCGCGCGGGCGCGACCGGGGGAAGGCAAGCAAGCGATTTGTGTCGGGCTGCAGGGCCTCGCCGATGGCGCTGTTAAGGATGCCCCGGAAAGAACGATCAGGCGATTGGCCGAGCTACTGCGCTTGCCCGCCTTCCCCGCCTCCCAATGCAGGGCCGATGCCACTCCGTTCGTCACCGCGACCAAGGCCGAAGCGATCCTCTACACGGTGAGGGTCGAATCTCGCGATCGGAAAGGTGTGCTGACTTTTTGGGCGACAGCCGTATTCGGCAATCTCGGAGCGCATGGAATGCAATTCCGCCTTATCCGCCAAGCTGGACGCTGGGTGCCTGAGCCTACCGGATTATCGGTGTTGTCATGAGGCGATCAGTGCGCCGGTATAGCACGTTCTTGCCATCTTTGCTTTTAACCGCGATGGGACTTGAGGGCTGCGCTACGACGAGCGAGCCTCCCATGTCAGGAATCGCGCTACCAACACTATCGTTCGATCCCGAGATAGCATTGACGGCGCTAGCGTCCGGCCGGCTCGTTGCCCGTGATGGCTGTCTGCGGCTTGTCGGCAGAGCGGGCAAAACGAGGGCGCTTGTCATTTGGCCCAAGGGCTCCCGGATCGTGACCGAGGGACGCGGAGCTGCCGTTATATTGGGCAACAGCGGGCAGCGCGTGCCGATCGGCCCACGCATTCAACTTGGCGGGGGCGTCGGCGAGAGCATACCTCCCGAGGCCCTTTCCACTCCCCTGCCCTCGCAATGTGCCGGCCCCTATTTCAGCGCCAACTGACTATCGCGCCTTACCGGGCACGACGGGGTTATGAAATACCGAAGGCGTGATCCCGACCAGCAGGAACAGGGGCCGTCCGCAAAATTCGGCCAGTTCTTCGCTGAATCCACGTCGCACCTTGGAGAGAGGGCCGCCGAGCAATTGAAGCGGGGCGGAGGGCTTCGCGGTTGCAGATTGCAGGGTAGCGTCAAAGGTCGCTGGCGTGCGGAATACCGGCGAATATTCTTGGCCGCTGTAGTCCACGACAAGGCACGATCCTTGCCGCCGCACGAAGCCATGCCGTTCAATCGCGTCAGACACGACCAGGCCGTCTTCTGATTCCTGCACATCGTTTCGGACGAGCGCGGTGACGCCATCCTGGGTCTGTTCGACCACCGATGGCGAGGTCTCTCCCAGGCCGCACGCGCTCACCAGCAGGAACAGGCACAGTGCGGCCACCCTCACATCACTCTCCTGGCAAAATGCCGTTAACCGCGAAGGTCGGGAATGTGCGGCAGTCGGAGGGAATGGCATGTTGTCGTGCAAATGCAGGCGAGACGGTGTTTCCGCCGGTGCCTGTCAGCGCGACCGGCGCGCCGATCGCGGCGGACGCGCCCAACTGCTCGATGCGATATCCATCCTGCGTCTGCGTAATTTGCGCGGGCTGTCGCCAGACCAACAGGCGTGAACCATTGGCTTCGCGGAGCACGACACATCCCCTCTCCACCGCGAGCATTCCGCGCGCTTCCTGCATAGCCGATGGCGGGAAGGTCGCGGCATCGTAGGTCACGATAAATGGCCGTGCTTTGGAATATTTCGCCGGAATTGTCTGGCAATCCCGCTCATCGATCAGGGGAACAGTGGTCGCAAGATCGCGCGGGGGTAACGGTCGCAGCGCCGCGCACGAAAAATCCGGTGCTGCCGTGGTCAGTTCGTAAGCGGTGCTGATGACGATCGCGCCGCGCCTGGCATCGATGACTATTCCTAGTGGCCCGTAGAGATCGCGCGGCAAGGCGGATCGGCTATTCGTAAAAGCGCGCTCTAGCTCGGCGGCCGAGTATGGATGCGCCCCAACATGGCTGTTGGTAGGAGGCTCCGGCGTGTTGGCGCAGGAGGCCAGCAGGATCGCCGCCAAGAGAGGGGTTATGCGTCGAGTGCCAGTGAACATTCCCAGCGATCCTCAGTCCACCTGAACCCGATCCTTTCCGCGTTGCCGATCGCGGGCGGCTCGCCCTTGCGCCAGAACGCTCGCATCTTGGCGCGGTCATCCATATGGGCATCGGCGACGATCGCGCGCGCGGCCTGGATGAACTGCCCATGCCCGAACACATAGGCCAGCGAGTCCGTGGGCATGGCGGCGAGGCGGTCTAGCGCCGTCTCGCAGCGCCGGAGCAGCGTGGCGAAGCTCTCTGCCCCCTCCCCGTCGCAATAGTCCGGGTCCGCGTCCTGCCAATAGCGTTCGAGGTGCGGCATCCTCTCGGCGCTGCGCGTGCCGTTCCAGCGCGCCGGTTGCAGATAGGTGAACTCTTCGATCGGCCACACTTCGACCGGCACACCGGGAAAGCGCGCGATCGTCGGCGCGGCCGTCTGCTGCGTGCGGGTATAGGGGGACGTGACGATGAGCGCGGGCGCTTGCGTCCAGCTCGCCGCGACCGCCCTCGCCTGTTCGTGGCCGCGCTCCGTCAGCTCGATCGTCGCGAGATCGTGGCACGGCACGCCGGCATTGCCGGTGGATTCGCCGTGACGGATGAAGATTACGCGCATGGCTATTCAAACAGTTCCGCATGAGTGCCGGCGCGCACGAAGTTCACCAGATTCCCCTCAATCGTATAGATCAGCAGGAAATCGCCGCCGATATGGCACTCGCGATGATCGCTCCAATCGCCTTTCAGCGGATGATCCAGCCATTCCGGGCCTAACGGCGCGTCGTTGGCGATGAGCATCATCATCGCCTCCTTGAGCTGTTTCATGTTGTAGCGCCCGCTGCGCGACAGTCGCTCCCAATCCTTGACGAACCTTTTTTCGTAGGACGCCTCTCTTGGGAACGAAGCCCGCTTACTGCTGGTGGGCTTCTTGGTCGAGGGCATCGAACATTTCCTGGGCATCGGTGAAACGGGCGCGGTGGGCCTTCATCGTCGCGCGGGACGCCTCGATCGCGGCGCGCGTCTCGGCGTTCGGCACCTTCAGCTCGAACGGCAACGCATGATCCTTGGCAACCCGCGTGAGGGTCATGCGGACCACATCCGAGACGGTCAGCCCCAGCTCGGCCAGCACGGCGGCGGCTTCATCCTTCAATGTTTCGTCGATGCGCGCGCGCACGAAAGCGGTAGCGGCCATTGGAACCTCCTTGGTCAAGCCGACAATGTAGCTCATTTGAGCAACAATTTCAATCCAGGCAGGGGACATGCGCCTGCCGCTGGCGCGGCACCGTGGCCCTACTCGCTTCGCTCCCCAAGCCCGCAAGCGGTCTTGGCCCAAGGTGACGACCCACATGGCGGGGGCGAGATCGCAAGCGGATCTCGCTTCATGGTGCCGGCGTGCGCCGGCGTCGATGTTCGTTCAAGGGGGAAAGGCGGTCCCGGCCGTCTCTCCCCCGCAACGGGATTAGATGGGGCCGTGCCTCGCTGCGCTGCGGCCGCACCACCCCCATCGAATCCCGCTGCCCCCCTCTCTCGCCGGCGTTCTTGGGCGTCCGTGTTCCGGCCGATGGCATGGCCATCGCCGGACAGGCGATTTGAAGGGAGGAGTAAGGACGATGACCCACCAAACCCGCGAAAGCTGGCTCAATGCCGTGGCGCTGGGCATGGCTCCGCTGTTCGAGGCGCTGGACGCCCCCCTGCCCGACCGCGTGCGCGTGGCGATCGGCTTCACCAGCAGAGGCGCGAAGGGCAAGGCGATCGGCGAGTGCTGGGATAATCGGTTGAGCGCGGACGGGCATTTTGAAATCTTCATCCGGCCCGACCTGGCGCACGCGCCCGATGCGATGCCGGCGCAGATCGCGGCCATTCTCGCGCATGAACTGGTCCATGCCGCCGTTGGCATCCCGGCAGGGCATGGGAAGGCGTTTAAACGGGTCGCCCTTGGGCTGGGCCTAGTCGGGCCGATGCGCGCCACCACCCCCGGCGAGGCGTTCCTTGCGGCCATCGCGCCGATCTTGGAGAGCGTCGGCCCCCTCCCCCATGCCCGCCTTGATACGGACGGAGAGTCGACCGCGCCCAAGAAGCAGAAAGCCCGGATGCTCAAATGCGAGTGCGCGACGTGCGGCTATACCGTGAGGACCGCGCGCAAATGGCTTGAGCAGGCCGGAGCGCCGCTTTGCCCGATCGAGGATCACGGCCAGATGAGCCATGAGCCGCTGGACGATGACGATCCCGAACCGGAGGAATGAGGGCGTTATCGTCATTTCGGATTCAAGACCCGTCCTATCGCCATTTCAATGACGCTCCGATGGCTTAACACCAATAGGTAAGCATCATCTGTATATCATAGCGATAGACAGTTCATGGCAAATCGACTAACGATAGCTCGCAGAGTGAGGGCATTATGATATTGGCAGTCGGAAACACGAAAGGCGGCGTTGGCAAGACCACCCTCGCCGTCAATCTCGCGGTCGCGCTGGCGCTCGCCGGCCGCGACCTCTTGCTGGTGGACGGGGACGAGCAGGGCACCGCCCTCACCTTCACCCAGCTTCGCGCCGAGCGGCTTGGGGAGGCCGGCTATACCGCCGTCGCCCTCACCGGCGCGGCGCTGCGCAGCCAGGTCCGCCAGCTCGCCAGCAAATATGACGATATCATCATCGACGTGGGCGGACGCGATACCGGATCGCTGCGCGCCGCGCTCACCGTCGCCGACACGCTCCTGGTGCCGGTGCAGCCGCGCAGCTTCGACGTGTGGGCGCTCGATCAGGTTTCGGCGCTGGTCGCCGAGGCGCGCGAGATCAACGAGGGCTTGCGCGCCGTGGCCGTGCTGAACGGCGCGGACGCGCAGGGGGCCGACAATGAGGCCGCCTTGGAGATGATCGGCGATATCGACGGTATCGAAGTGCTGCCCACGTCGATCGTGCGGCGCAAGGCGTTCCCGAACGCGGCGGCCGAGGGCAGGGCGGTTATCGAGCAAAGCCCGCGCGACCCCAAGGCGATAGACGAATTGACGGCGCTGATCGGCGCGGTTTGTATATCAAGATAATATCGGAGTGCGTGTTAATGGCTATCGCTCGTAAACCGAACAGCAAGCCCAAGCCGGCGATTGACGAGGCGGCCGCCGATGCCTTCATTGCCGGCGCGGCGAAGCCGGATGCCGCGCCGATCGCGGTCGAGGCCGACGAGGCGGGGCAGGGGGCCGAGCCGCGCAAGTCGCCGGTGATGCTGCGTTTCGATCGCGCGCTTCTCGCCAAGGTCGATGCGGCAGCCAAGCGGCGCGGGATCAGCCGGAGCGCGTGGATTCAGTTCACGGTGAGCCGCGCGCTCGATGCCGGCGAGGGTTAGGGCGGCGCGGGCTGAGCTGGCGAAGGCTAGGCGGTCCTAGCGCGCGAAAGGTGAGTTTTGGGGTAGGCCCTCACCGTTCGGCCGCTGGCGCGCTGAAATCCACCAGCACCGGCATTTCGGGTATGTCGCCGCGCAGCTTGGCGCGCCGCACGATGCTATGCTGGTCGATCAGGTTTTGCGCGTCGCGCCGGCCGCTCATGGTTTTCGGGAGCCACATCATCGAAACCCGCTCGACCTTGCGGCCTTTCTTGATCGGGGTGAACTCGACCCAGAAGGGGCAGAGCTTGTTGATTTCGTCCTGCGCGACCTTGAGGCAGTATTTGTTGAAATCGGCGAAGCGTTCCAACTTACCTTCCGGCACGTTGAGCAGCCCGCGCAGCTCCGCAATCGTGAACTCTTCGCTTTGCTTGTATTCGAGGCCGATCCGCCGTTCGATCATTTCATAGAGGCACAGCGCGTATTTCGACTCGAAGCAATACATCACTTGCGTCTTGAGGCGGGCATAGACCTCGCTGTTACGCAATATCTCGATCAGCTCTTCGGGAATCCGGTAATGGAGGAAGCCGTCTTTTTCGAGGCTTTCGTCGCTGGGGCCGAGAAGCTGGACGCGGCGCTTGTAGCTCTTGCCGGCCTTGCGGATGGTGACGATCGCGATCGTGCCCATCAGACGCAGCAGCGAACTTTCTATGCGCTCGTTGCCCTGGTGCGTGCCCTTGAGCGCGGATTTGGCGATGCGGTGAATGACCGGCTCGCCGATCCGGTCCCAGGCGTTCGCGATCAGCAGATTGTAGATTCGCCGATCGGCGAGGGTGAGGGGCGACAGCTCGACAATATCGACCAGCTCGCCGGGTTTGACGATTTCCCCGTAATTGGCGGGATCGAACGGGTTTCCGCGTCCCTTTTGGGCGAGGGTGAGGGCGGTTTCGTCGCCCGAGGCAGTCTTTGCCTTCGCGTCCTTCACTGGTGAGTTTGCTAAAGCCATGCCCTCACCTTAACAGCAGCGGTGAGCTAGGCAAATCCTAAAGCTCGCCGATCGCGATCAGGGGAGGATACCCCAAAACTCACCGTCGATTTGGCGGATACCCCAAAGCTCACCGGACTCGACCCCAATACTCACTTTTACCGACCCCAAAACTCACCGAAGGCTACCCCAAAGCTCACGCGACTCGACCCCAAAACTCACTTTTTGAGGTCATTTTTCCAAGTTTTCTGCGGGTTTGAGGCACCCTGAATCTTGAATCTAAGAAGAATCTTTGAATCAGAAGGCGAACGGTGAGTTTTAGGGTAGCCTTGCCTGTGGATAACTCTGCGCCGGCGGCACCGACATGCCCAAAGGAGAAGAAAAGCACCGCCTCTTGGGGCTTCGCCCCGCCGGCTCGCGGCCTTCGGCCGCCCCGGATCGCTACGCGATCCTCCCACCCGGCATCCCCACAATGAGCCGGCTTCGCCGGCACGCTTTTGTTGATTTGGAATATCGCCCAACCGTCACGCCCTATCGCCAGCACACTGCCTAGACCAGCCGTGGAAAATGGCTTTCCAGAAAAGCCAAGCGGATATGTGGGCGCTCCGATCGAGAGGGCAGGGAGGGTGGAAACGTCCCGGCAGGGGCGTTTTCCGGGCCACCCAGCGCGATTCCGTCTCCTGGACAGGGTTTCGGGCGTCGCAACTGCCCACGGTGCTCTAAGGGCTTCCCGGACGGCCGATTTTTCCGGCGCGAGATCCACGACCCTTAGGAGTATCACCTACCGCCGCGCGAAAGGCGAACGGTGAGCTGATACCCCAAAACTCACCTTTCGCACGCCAAAGCGCGATTTTCCGCGCTTTTGGGCGATTTCGACGCGGCATAATGTGCGGCGGAACGCCGTTACTTCGATATTGCCTGTATATCGGAACGATGGCGCTTTGACAGGCATGCCGTTTAAACGACCTCACGCTTTGTCGAAGCGGCCGGCGAACTCGCGATCTGCGTAATATTTGAGCTTGGCGGCGACGATCGGCCGTTGCCCCGCGAGGAACACGAGTTGCAAATCCTCGCGCAGCGTGCGGACCTCATCGGGGGTGAGCAGCGGGCGGCCGACATGCTGCGCGCCGAACGAGATGCCGGTTTCCTCCGCGTCGATTGCGCGGCTCATGGTCTCGAACACTACCGTCTCCTGGCCGAGCAGATCGGAGACGAGCTTGGCGCTGTCGTGATCGTTGACCCCGAACACCTGCAGGACGCCGGCGTTGGACAGGAAGGTGCCGGCGCGGCGCTCGTAGAGCGCGCGGAGCTGGTGAACGTCCTGCAGGATCGGCCAGAGCTGGATGCCGTAGCCGGCCATCAGGCCCATGGCGCGCTCGACGGGTTCGAGGCGGCCGAGGGCGGCGAACTCATCGAGCAGGAACAGGACAGAGCGGGTAGGGGAGGCCGGTGCGCGCGCCAGATCGGTCAGCCCTTGGGCAAGCATCAGGCGCAGCCAGCGGGCATAAGTGGCGAGCCTATCGGGCGGCAGCACCAGGTAGACGCTGGTAGGCTGCGCCTTCACATCGGCGAACGTAAAATCGGAATGCCCCAGCACCGCTGTCATGCGTGGGCTGTCGAGAAAATGGGTGTGGCGCTGGGCGGCCGACAGGACGCCGGCGCCTTCGCGATCGGACTTGCCGAGGTGCCGGTTGGCGGCGCGGGCAGCGAGGCCGCCTTGCGCCTGCATCGCTTCGAGCATGGCAGCGAAGGCTTGCGGCGCAAGGGTGAGGCGATCGCGTAGCGTGGCAAGGGTGCGGGTCGCCGGCGGCTCGCTGGTGACGATCGCGAGGATGATGCCGGCGATTAGCGCCTTGGCTTCCTCGTTCCAGTGCGCCTCGCCGGCTTCGCCGGGGGCGTCATAGACCAGCGCATCGGCCAGCGTCATGCAGTCGTCGGCGAGATCGAGGCCAGCAGGGTCGATGCGATCGAGCGGGTTGAAGGCCGCGCCGGGAAGGCCCGTCACCCCGAACGGATCGAGGACATGGACCGGGCCGAAGTTGCCGCGATGGCGGGCGGTGATGCGGGCATTTTCGCCCTTGGGGTCGATGCAGACGACCGGGCCGGCATAGTCGAGCAGATTGGGGATGATCGTGCCCACGCCCTTGCCGGTGCGCGTCGGCGCGATCGTCAGCAGATGGGCTGGACCGGCATAGCGCAGCGGCCTGCCCGTCTTGCGATCGCGGCCGATCAGCAGGCCGCTATCACCGGCATAGGCGCGGTTTTCGGCGTCGGTGGCGAAGCGGGCCGAGCCGTGGGTGTCGTCGGCGGCAGGGCCGCCATAAGCAAGGATCAGGGGCTGGAAGAGCGCGCGCAGGCCAATGAGGATGACGACGATCACCGTCAGCATCATGATGATTTGATAGAGGTTGGAATCATGCGGGAGGCCGAGCAGTTTGCCCAGGATGAGCGGCATCCCAAGGCCCAGCACGATGCCGGCGGCCAGAAACAGGATCAGGACGGCGAACAGATGGCGGATCAGCCGGATTGGGCTGACCACCAGCGCGGTGATCGCCCATATGGGATTCTGGCGCGCGATGCGGGACAGGTTGCGGATCGCGCGGCCGAGCTGGCGGAACCACTCCATCGTCAACTCGCCTGGAACATGGTCATGCGGATGATGCCGGGGGTGGATTGGATTTCGGCTTCGATCGCCGAGACCTCCTCCATCTTGTCGCTGGGCCAGTCCCGTGAGACGCTGACGCCGCCCTGATCGGTTTCGATTTCGATTAGCCGGGTTTGCGGCGAGAGATCGAGCAGGCGCACAAGCCGGTCGCAAAGATCGGGCGAGATCCGATGTACGCCTGACCCGACCATCAGGAGCTGCCATGAGCGGGGAACGCGGTCAGTCATCTACCCTCCACATCCGTGCGCGCACAAAGCGCACTCTTTCAGCAACCGGGGCGAGAGGCAGGGACACAAGCTCATAGCCGAGATCGGCATAGACCGTGACCATCGCCTCATAGGTCGCTTGCGCCTCTGCAAAATCCTGCTTCCTCTCCGTGTCCTGCCCGAAAATCTCGCGCCAGGGCGGGGCGATGAATACCCGGCGCTGGTAGCGGAACATCTCGGCCGCGCGCTCGACATGGGAAGGAACGGGCAAGCCGCACAGGCGCAGATAGCCCGACACATCAGGAACGCCGCGATCGAAGATCACCGGGCCTTTTCGGTCATGCGCTTCATGCCAGGATCGTAATTCCCAGCTCAGCATCAGTTCAGCGAAGGCCCCGCGATCGGCCCATGGCAGGGCGCCGCCGCCAATGGCGATCTGATCGCGAATGATGGCGCGACCGGCTTCGGGCATATGGTGGAAGCCTTGCGCCGCCAGGGCGTCGATCAATGTGGTTTTACCCGAACCGGGACCACCAGTGATGATATGAAAATCGGGCCGGTCAGCCATCGTCAGCTTCCGCGTCGAACGCGCGTTTGCCGCGCCGCTTCCAGAGCGAGAGCGCGTTGCCATCCTCACGCGCCTTCGCGGCAAGTTCGAGCAGCGCGCCGTAGAGGGTGGCGCGATCGTCGTCGGCCAGTTCGACCAGGCCGGCTTTCTGAACCAGGCCGCCCAGCTCTATGAGATGGCGGGTGCGCTCGCGTCGGGCCACGACCCATCCTCTCGTATCGATGCGGCGCGCGGCGGCATCAAGCCTGTGCCTCGCCTGCGCCAGCTTCGCTTCCGCCTTCCGCGCTGCCGCCAGCACGTCGGCCAGTCTTGCGCCCGCGCCCTTGAAAGAAAGCCGCGCCATCGGAGCGCCACGCCTCCCGGTTTCCTTCAGCCTGTGCTTCGGCGACGATATGGAGCAGCGCACCGGCCAACACGTCGGCATCAAGCGTATCGGCCCCGGTGGACGTGACCAGTTCGCCTAGCTGCTGGACCTTCTTCGCCTTGAGCGCGCGGGCCTTGTCGCCCAGCGCCTTCAACTCGGCGTCATAGTCGCGGACCTTGCGCATATTCTCTCCCTCGCGCCCATGATCGGGAGAGGCAGCGTAGCACGATCACGGATGCAGGACAGCGGTTGCGAACAAAAATGCGGCGAAGTCAATCATGCGAACGGCAGAGAGTGTGAGTGCGCGCTTATACGTCGTTGCCGACGTGCGCTAAGAAGGGCAGTATAGCGGTTGTCATGGCGATCTACCATTTCTCGGCCAAGGTTATCAGCCGTGCCAACGGATCGAGCGCCGTTGCCAGTGCGGCCTATCGTGCGGCGGAACGGCTGCACGATGACCGGCTGGGGCGCGACCATGACTTCTCGAACAAGGCCGGCGTCGTCCATTCGGAAATCTTGGCTCCCGAAGGTGCGCCGGAGCGTTTAAACGATCGCGCGACCCTGTGGAACGAGGTGGAGGCCGGGGAGAAACGCAAGGACGCGCAGCTCGCGCGCGAGGTGGAGTTCTCGATCCCGCGCGAGATGAGCGAGAAACAGGGCGTTAGCCTCGCCCGCGATTTTGTGGACAAGCAGTTCGTCGAACGCGGGATGGTCGCGGACCTTAATGTGCATTGGGACAAGGCAAAGGACGGCACCCCGAAGCCGCACGCGCATGTCATGTTGTCGATGCGTGAGGTTGGACCTGAGGGGTTCGGCAAGAAGGTCCGCGCCTGGAACTCAACCGAGCTGTTGAAGGAGTGGCGAGAGGCATGGGCCGCCCACGTCAACGAACGCATGGCGGAGCTGGGGCTGGAAGGGCGGATCGACCATCGCTCCTACGAGGCGCAGGGGATCGAGCTTGAGCCCCAGCACAAGATCGGGCCGATGGGGAAACGGCACGAGCTTGAGGGACAGCCGCACCGCAACGCCGACGATCATGTGCGGATCGCGCGCGAGAACGGCGAGAAGATTATCGCCAAGCCGGAAATCGCGTTGGATGCGATCACGCGGCAACAGGCGACGTTCACCACCCGCGACCTGGCGATGTTCGTCCACCGGCACAGCGACGGCAAGGAGCAGTTCGACCAGGCCATGAGCGCGGTGCGGTCCTCGCCCGAGCTGGTGGCGCTGGGGAAGGACGGACGCGACCAGGAGCGGTTCACGAGCCGCGAGATGATCGCGGTGGAGGAGCGGCTAGAGCGCGCTGCCGGTCGGCTTGCCGACAGGGTGGGGCATGGTCTCCCGGCGGCGTCGCTACAAGGGGGGCTGAACGCCGCCGGGAGTGGCGGGCTGACACTCGGTGAAGATCAGCGGGCCGCTTTGGAGCATATAGGGACGAGTGGCGATCTTGCCATCGTCGTCGGCTATGCGGGCACCGGCAAGTCGGCCATGCTGGGGGTCGCGCGCGAGGCGTGGGAGCGCGAAGGCTATCAGGTGCGCGGCGCGGCCCTGTCGGGCATTGCCGCCGAAAATCTTGAGGGTGGTTCCGGCATCGCCTCGAGGACGATCGCCAGTCTCGAGCACGCATGGGGGCAGGGGCGCGAGCAGCTAGGCCCGCGTGATGTGCTCGTTATCGACGAGGCGGGCATGATCGGCTCGCGCCAGATGGAGCGGGTGCTGTCGGAGGCCGAACGTGCCGGCGCGAAGGTCGTTCTTGTCGGCGATCCCGAGCAGTTGCAGGCGATCGAGGCCGGGGCGGCGTTCCGCAGCCTTGCCGAGCGTCATGGCGCGGCCGAGATCACCGAAATTCGCCGGCAGCATGAGGACTGGCAGAAGGACGCGACGCGCGCGCTCGCCACAGGCCGGACCGGAGAGGCGCTGCACGCCTATGAGAGGCAAGGCATGGTGCGCGCTGCCGACACGCGCGAGGCGGCGCGGGTCGAACTGATGAACGGATGGGAGAGCGACCGGCAGGCCGATCCGGACAAGAGCCGCATCATCCTCACCCATACCAATGCCGAGGTGCAGGAGCTGAACAGCGAAGCCCGCAGCCGTATGCGCGCCGCCGGCGAGCTGGGTGAGGAGGTGGGGCTATCGGTGGAGCGCGGCAGGCGCGATTTCGCGACCGGTGATCGGATCATGTTCTTCCGCAACGATCGCGGCCTTGGCGTGAAGAACGGATCGCTGGGCACGCTGGAGCGCGTCAGCGCCGAGGGCATGGCGGTGAAGATGGACGATGGCCGGAAGGTCGCGTTCGACCTCAAGGACTATGCCCATGTCGATCACGGCTATGCCGCCACCTTCCACAAGTCGCAGGGCGTGACGGTCGATCAGGCGCATGTGCTGGCGACACCGGGCATGGATCGGCACTCGGCCTATGTCGGCCTGTCGCGGCACCGCGACAGCGTGCAGCTCCACTATGGTCGCGACGATTTCACAGATCAGCGCCAGCTCACCCGCACCCTGTCGCGCGACCGGGGCAAGGACATGGCGGGCGATTATGCCGCCGCCCGTGACGGGCAGGCCCAGGCCCGCGCGTTCGCCGAGCGGCGCGAGATCCGCTTCCCGGAACTCGCGCGCGAGATCGCCGGGAAGGTGCGTGACAAGGCGAGGGGTATGTTCGCCGGGTTCAAGCCGAAATCGTCCTCGCCCGAGCTGGCGCGCGACGGCAAAGGGGGTCCGATTAACACCACCCCCGAGCGGGCACCGGCAGCGCCGAGCCAGGCCAGGGCGATCGAGCGCTATGCGCGCGCGCAGGCCGATATGGACCGAATGCGGGAGAAGGGCTTGCCCGTGCTCCCGCATCAGAAGCAGGCGCTGGCGAAGGCGGGCGACGCGCTCGACCAGGTGCGGCCCCATGCCGCCCGCGATTTGGCGTCCGCGTTCGAGCGCAACCCGGTGCTGGTGCGCGAAGCGGCCGAGGGCAAGGCCGGCGGCGCGGCGCGGGCGATGGCGCACGAGGCCCAGGTCCGCACCAATCCCGAGCTTCGCGCCGATCGGTTCGTGGAGCGCTGGCAGGGCATGGCGCGCGAGCGGGCCGAGCTTACGCGCAGCGGCGATCGTGAGGCCGCGCAGCGCACCGGCAAGAAGATGGAGAGCCTGGCCGGAACGCTGCACCGCGATCCCCAACTCGAATCCGTCTTGCGGCGGCGCGCGCCCGAGCTGGGGCTGGAAATGGGCCGGGATCGCCCGATCAGCCAGGAATTGACCCGTTCGCTGGAAATCGGCCGCGATCGAGGGTTGAGCCGATAAGGAGAGGCAATGGCGGACGAGGAATGGGAGGAAGGCGGCGACGCGGCGGCGGAAGCGTTCGAGCAGGTGCGCGTTGCGGTCGAGCAGCAGCGCGGCGAACTAGCGTTGATGCGCCGCGCCATCGAGGGACTGGCGGCCGAGCGCGCCAGCATCGACGTGCCGGATTATTCCGAGACGCTGGGGCATGTCGTCCAGGGGCTGGACGGCATCAACGGACGCCTGGACCAGGTTACGACGGCCATCGTGAAGTCGCCGGCGTTGGCGATGACGCCGGCGCAGGTTTCGGCGCAGATCAATCGAGCGGCGGCCGACCTTCGCAGCGCCGACCATGCCGCCCTCGCGACCGCCACCGACGAGATGAAGCAGCAGGGGCGCGAGCTGCGCACCGTCGTTCAATCGGCGCTGACGGCGCGGGATCAGAAGGACCGTCAACTATGGTTCGGGTTGAGCGGGTTGCTTATCGGCATCCTCCTCTGGTCCTTCCTTCCCGGTATGGTCGCGCGCGAGATCGCGCCGGCGAGCTGGCAATGGCCCGAACGCATGGCGACGCGGGCTCTTGCCGAGGCGACACCGTGGGATGCCGGGCAGCATTTGATGGCGAGCGCGTCACCGGCGAGCTGGGAGGCGATCGTCGCGGCCGACAGGTTGCTGCGCGACAATCGTGAAAAGATCGAAGGATGCCGGCAAGCGGCAAGGAAGGCGGATCAGCCGGTGCGATGCACGATCCAGGTGGGAGTGAAGAGATAATGGTGATTCCCTACCGCTCGACGCCCATATTCGATGAGGCGACATTGCCCGCTGCCCTGCGCTCCGAACATCGCACCAAGGCCGGTGTGTGGGGCGTGATCCGGGTCATCGAAGGGAGATTGAAGCTCACCTATCTCGACCCGGCCTCGGAGGTGGTCCTTACACCTGACCGGCCAGGGCTGATCTTGCCCGAACAGCCGCATTTCGTGGAACCGCTCGGAGCCATGCGGATGCAGGTCGATTTCTACGATCAGCAGCCAAGCCTTTAGGGAGAGCCATGCCTAAAACAGCCTTGTCATACCCGCTTCTTGCCATCCTCGCGCTTGGTGGCTGTGCGACGCGCGACCCGGCACCGAGTCCCGGCTCGCTTCCTACAAGCCTGTCCCGGCCCGACGCCGAGGCTTTGCCGCATGACCTGACCTATGGCGCGGCGTTAATGACCGTCAAGGTCTACCCGCACCTGGCAGCGAAGGCCGATGCAAACGCCAATCTGTTCATCTCCCCGGTCAGCTTGTCGCAGGGCCTGGGGCTCGCCTACCTTGGCGCGCGGGGCGCCACGCGCGAGGAGATTGGCCGCGTGCTTGGTTGGGATTCGTCCCGCAACGTCCCTGCGCTCATCAAATCCTACAATGCCCAGCTTAACGACACCGGCGATGCCGATACCGCGCTCGGCATCGCGAACGCGCTGTGGCTGGCGAAGGGATTGCCGGTCCGGGACGAGTATGTCGCCGAGGCGCATGCCGGCTTCGGAGCGGCTCCGGAAACCGTCGATTATGCTGGTGATCCCACCGGAGCGGCCGAGCGGATCAATGGCTGGGTTTCGCGCGAGACGAAGGGCAGGATTTCGGAGATCGTCTCTCCGAGCGGCTTCGGGGATGACACCGCCGCTGTGCTGACCAACGCGCTTTACTTCAAGGCGAAGTGGCAGGTGCCGTTCGAGGAGACGGAAACGCGGTCCTTCACGCGTGGCGACGGCACGCGCATCCCGATCACGATGATGAAGCGGATTGGCTGGTTCGACTATCGCGAGACCCGGGAAGGGCAGGCGATCGCGCTGCCTTATCGCGGCGATGGCAGCTTCGTGATGGAAATCTTCCTGCCGCGTGACGCGGCGACCCTGCGCCGCTGGGAGCGCGAGCTGAAGGGTGTCGATTTCTTCGCCGGCGAGCAGGGCGGCAATGATCGTTTCGACCTGTCAGCGGAGCAGGAACGCGCGGTGCGGATCGTTCTGCCCCGCTTTGAAGCCAGGTTCGATGAGAGCGTGAAGGCAGCGCTCATCGCAGCGGGTATGCCGAGCGCCTTCGACCACCAGCGCGCGGACCTGTCGGGGATTGCCCGTGGTGCGCGCTTGGCGATCGATGATGTGGCGCACGCGACCTTCCTGCGCGTCGATGAGGAGGGCACCGAGGCAGCGGCGGCAACTGCGATCAAGGTCGTCGTCACCAGTGCGCGGATAGCGCCTCAGGTACCGGAGATGGTGGTCGATCGTCCTTTCCTTGCCACCCTGCGAGACCGAAAGAGCGGCGCGGTGCTGTTTTTCGGGCGCATCGCCGATCCAACCTCGATCAGCAACTAGGTAGCATGAAGTGCGTGGCGAGGGGCAACCGCCAGATCAGCCCTTCGACAACCCGATTGGGTTCGGTCTAAGCGAGTTGCTCGCGATGAGGTGGCTTCGCGGGAGCTGTCCAGCACCGGCCGATCTCAATCTTGTTCGGGGGTGCCGGCGGGGGAACCGATGGCTCGCGGAGATGCGGATACTGGGTCAAGAAGCGCTCGCTCGCTTCGGGCGAACCGACGACATATAGCTCGCCGGGTCCGCATGCATCTTGCAAGGCTTGTGCGGTTTCCTTGTCGATGTCCGCAGTCGCGGGGCCGCCCCAGTTCATATCCTCGCCCAAGCGGGCGAGCGTTTTTCCGCCGACCCTTTCGCGCAGAATGAAGTAGCCGGACTGGTCAATGTCGAGCCCCATTTCCGAGTGGAACCATGCCAACTTGTCGACAGGCTGGCCCGAGAGGCCGACGAAAAAGCAGCCGTCACGTAGTTCGACCCGGCCGTGGTAAAGTGCCTGATGTTGAAGGCCCGTCCGCGCCTTGGAAGCGGGCCAGACGCGGATCGCGCCTTTCGCGGCCTCACTCACCGGAGGAATGCTCATCTTAGGTACAAAGCTCCAGCTGATGTGGCCAGGCACGCGCCAACCGTTCTCCTTTGCCCAATTGTCGAATTCCTGCTGGGTCAACCCCGTGTCGATCATCTCGACCGGGCCGGCGGAACCCTTTCCCGCGAGGCCGTAGCCGAGTAACGCTCCCCGCTTTTTGAGACGGGCGATCCAGGCATCGCCGATGGCCTTGGCATCGCGCGGGAGAGGCGACGTCGCTTCCTGTCGCAACGCCCCGTGTCCGCCCGCTGCCGGCTGATTGAGTAGTATACGATAGTTAGGGGAGGGCGCTTTCGTCTGGGTTCTGAAGGTGCTTGTTGATTGCGGGCCACCCTCGTCCCCATGCTCAACTGCGGGCGAACATGCCATGCAAAGGGCAAATAGGGATAGAATCATCCTCACAATGAATTTAGTCTCTTCCGGATATCCTTGCATTGGGATGAACGGCCATATGCGGACCAGCTTGCGAACATCGCTGCTACTGCGAGTGATCGTCTGCACGGCGGCGTGCGAGCTATTGTTGGGCTGTTCAACACCCCAACCCGGTTCGGCGCTTCCCGCGCCGCCCACGCCTGAGGCCCAATCGGCGCAATCGACACCGCTCGCAATTCTTGTTTCGGCGATCAACGGGCTTGCAGCGGGCGACCCTTCCTATGCTGGAAGCTTCGTCGACGGCGGCGCGGTGATCGTGCAGTTCACTGACAACGCTGAGGCCCGCCTGCGCCGCCTGTCCGGCGACCCGCGCTATGTCGCTCGACAGGTCCGCTACTCCTTGAGGGAATTACAGGCCACGGAGCAGGCGGTTGCGGAATTGTTGTCGAGCCGGAAGTGGCGCTTCAACATTCTGACGATCGACATTCCACGCAATCGCGTGACCTTGAGCGGGGTTGATCGGCGGCAGTTTGGTGAGACAGCCCAGACCCTGATCGCTCATGATCCTCGGGTAATGATCCAATGACTGTATAGGCGCGCAGGCCATGTTTCGTTCAGCCGTGCGGCCATAGTCTCTTGGGATGACGATGCTGTCATCATCGCGGACGACCGCCGCCGCCCTCGCTGGTGCGGCATTTAGCGCGTCCACGCCCGCCCTGGCGTGCTCATGCATCCTGCCCGACAATATCGAGGCAGCGGCGCGCGCGGCGTTCGCGAAAGCCGACCTTGTTGGTGAGTTGGAGATAGGGCGCGCGCCGGTGGCAGCGGCGCGCAGTTTCTGGTGCGGGTCGGACGGACGAGCGCGACTATGGTTCAGGCCTGGGCAGAAGATCGAGCAGAGCCGCCCCGCGCGCGTTATCAGCGCTACGAAGGGCCGCGTCTCGGGACCAATCAGCATCCGCACCAGTCCGGTGATGAACATAGGTGGCCGGTGCGGGATGACCGGGAATAGCTGCCAGGTTTCTCTCAGCCGAAGCGCCGTTCGGACCGGCCCCATGCTGTTTCGGCGTGTTGCGCCGGGCACCTATGAACCCTTGGACGTTTGCACCCAGTCGGCGTTCACCCCCTGGCTCGAACAGCGCCAGAAGCATCGCGCAAGCCCGCAGACGCGGTAACGCTTCGAGGAACCATCGATTTCCTGAATCACCGGCTTGCCATTGATTCAGGAAAGTCGCCTGACTTGGAGAGGCTTATTTCGTAGGCTCCGCGCCATGAATGGCGCGAACCTGTCCCTGCCCGAGCCGATCGAACTGGTGGCGATCGACCCGGCGCGCAACATCCGCCGGCGTTACAGCATCACCGCAAGCCTCGATCTTTTCGGCATGATCGTTGTAGAAACCCGCTGGGGCCGGATCGGCGCACACGGCCAAGCCCAGCGGCACGCCTTCGCCGATCGCGCGGCGGCCGACCGCCACATTGCCGCGACCCTGCGGCGGCGCGGCACGGCCGAAACCCGGATCGGGGTACCTTACGAGCCGGTGCCTACCGAGGTTTGAGCCGCCACCGTCAAGCCGGCTGCTTGAAGAAACCGGCCGGTGCTACGGCCAGCATGTTGCCGGCTCAAGCGGCGCATCCTCTCCTGGACGACAGCCCTGGCGACCATCGACCGACCGTAGCGCTCCGCATTCTAGCCGGAAATGGTTCAGCGGGACAGGATGTCGGCGGTCCCTTGCACGTCTGGCGTTCGCCTGTGAGCGCTACGGCGGCGATGGTCATGGCGCGCTCGCGTCGAAATGGACGCTCTGGAAAAGCCTCGCGCCAGATCTTCTCGGCCATCGATGCAAGCTCCTGCGACGTCGGCGGCCGAGCCTCACGAATGCACGCTATCAAGGCGCGCGGAAACAGGCGCTCCATCGTCTCTCTCCGATTGCGATATGGAAGCCCCATAGCACGCGCGCAGCCCCGATCGACCGATACGGGACGAAGCGGGCCTTGAAGCGGTCTGGCCGGCAACATCGGCGGCTCGCACCCCCTATATCGCTTGAGGGCAGGAGAGCCCTGCCCGGAGAATGAGATGCCGCCCGATGTGCCTGCCCGTGTTCCCTTGCCGATCGCCATGCCCGATGATGCGTTCGGAGCAGCGCTGATCGAGCAGGCGGCGGCGCTAAGCGCCTATGCGCGGCGACTGACTGGAGGGGGTGCCGATGCCGACGACCTTCTGCAGGACACCATGCTCAGGTGCTGGACCGCGCGCGCCAGCTTCGCGGCGGGAACAAGCCTCGCCGCCTGGGCGCGGACCGTGATGAAGAACAGCTTTCTCACCGGTCGCCGCCGCGCCCGCTTTCATGCCGACCTGCCCGAAGAGGCGCGCGACCGCATGCTACGGGTGGACGAGACCCAGAGCCTCGCCGTCTGGCTGCGGGATACGGATTGGGCGCTCAGCGAACTCCCGATCCACCAACGCGAGGCGGTGCTGCTGGCGAGCCAAGGCGTGTCCATCGAGGATGGCGCGGCGCAGCTCGGCATTGCCCCAGGCACATTCAAGAGCCGCATCGCACGCGGGCGGACTCGGCTGCGCGCCCTCATCGAGGAGCGATCGACGCCGCTGCTGGCCGACAGGACCGGCCGCGATACGCTCCCGTCAGCGGCCAAGCGGCCCATCCACCTGCGGAAAAGGCGGGACTGGCGGGGCGTCAAGATCGGCTGATCCCCGGTGTGCCTGTCGGCTTGTTGCTTTTCTTAACGGTTTGCCGGTAGCGTGCGCGCACCTGCGGAGACGCGGGTGGAGGCGTGGAAACCTCCTGAAACACGAGCCGGTCGAGCTTCATCGACCGGGTGGCGGGCGCGCATGTCCAAGCCACCCGGCCAAAGGCGTCCGCGCCTGACGTGTTTCAGGTTTCCAACACCCGGTTCAGTGGCCGGCACGTCTCCGAAATGGGGCGTGCCGCCGGCTGAACAGGAACACTTGGGGCGGGAATGAGCTTGGAGAACCTTTTGACCGAGTAGGACATGCGTGAATAGTCATCTGCCTGTCGGCCGCCTCGCCGATCGCCTTCATTCCCTGCCGCGTGAGCGCGCCTGGTTCGCGATCCTCCTCAGCGTCACGGCGCTGGCGCTGGCGGACGCACATTTTTCCCGGATGGGTCTCGCGCCGCTCTATATCCCGATCGTCTGCGCCGCCTGCTGGGCGTTGGGAAGCCGTGCTGGCTATCTGGTGGCGATCGTTGCGGCGGTCCTCGCCGTCGTGCCGCATCTCGCCGAACTTCCAGGGCTCTCCCCCGCCCTGCTCGGGGCAAGGATGGCCGTGCGCGCCGTCACCTATGTTTTCGTCGCCGCCATTGTTCTCAGCTTCCGCCGGTCCTTCGACCGAGAGCACCACCTGGCGGCACGCGACCGCATGACCGATGCGCTCAACAAGGAGACGTTCCGCGAGCGCGTGATCCATCGTCTCGATCTAGCGGTGCCTGCCCGACAATCCTTCCTGCTCGCGATCCTTGATCTCGACGACTTCAAGGGCCTCAATAACCGCCACGGCCATGTTGCGGGCGACGAGGTGCTGCGCACCTTCGCACAGGGCGCGCGGGGGATCATCCGGCGTGAGGATGATTTCGGCCGAATCGGCGGCGACGAGTTCGCCTTTCTGCTTCCCGTCCATTCGGCCGAGGAAGCGGTGTATTTCGCTCGCTCGCTTCACAAGCGCCTGTCATCGGTTCTGGCCGGCACGCCTCATCCGGTGACGTGCAGCATGGGCGCGCTGCTGATTCAGCCCGAGACCCCGCGTGACGAACCCTCGTTGATGCACGCGGTCGATCAGCTCATGTACGCGGTCAAGCGCGCTGGGAAGAACGCCGTGGAGATCGGTCGCGCGGCGACAGATCGAGCCCCGGACACCCCTGTTCCGTCAAGGCTCCGGGTTCCCATCGAGGCATGTCTATGACGAATGACGACACAGCCCTCTCGCTTATGAGGATGGCATTGGCCCAACTGGATCGGAGCGGCCGAGGCGCGACGGCCACCGCCGTCCATTTGCAAGCCGCGATCGACGCCGCGACCGGAGCCGGCCCGATGCAACCCGGCGAGCTGCTGGACGACGAGGGGGCGTTTCCTTTTGAGCCTCTTGCATCGCGTCAGTGAAGCAGCCCTGTTAGGCAGGGTTGAGCGCGCCAGAAAGCGCCCCGATCAGCAGCTCGCGCGAAGCGGGCTTGTGGAAGGTCGGGCGTGAGGCGTGGGCAGCCGGGATCATGCTGGCCGCACCCGTGGCGAAGATGAAGGGCACGCCGCGACGGTCCAGTTCGTCCGCGATCGGGAACGAGGTTTCGGAGCCAAGTTGCACATCGAGGCTGGCGACATGAGGCGACGAGTCCAGCGCCGCGAGGGCATCCCGCACGCAATCGACAGGGCCGACGATTTCCGCGCCGGCTTCAGATATTATCTCAACCAGCGTAGCCGCGACCCAATAATCATCTTCGACAACCAGCACGCGAAGGCCGCTGATCCCGTCTTGTTTAGTCATGCCGCACCAAGCATTTACGCAGCCGTTCCACCGATCAGCGCAGCAACGCGCCGTCTGGCTCTGTGCTCCACGCGAACGTGCAAAATGTTCGTCCTGGGCTCCCGATTGCTCTAAGTAGCCGGGTAGGGGGCACGTAGAGTTATGGTCGATACTGAAACCCGGATTCGTGAGCTTGAGCATCGGTTCAGGAACATTCTCACTGTCGTTCGTTCCCTTGTCAGCCAGAGCTTGCAGGCGGCCGATTCGATCGAAGACGCCCGATCGACCATTGACGAGCGATTGGAGGCGCTGGGCAACGCGACCGAGCAGCTTCTATCCCACAACTGGCAGGCGGCGCCCCTGCCCGCGCTGGCGGAAAATGCGCTGGGCCACTTCACCCTCTACGCGGAGCGGCTTCGCCTCGACGGCCCCACGGTCACGATCGGCCCCAGGGCGGCGATGACGTTGACCCTCGCCTTTCACGAGCTGGCGACGAACGCGATCAAATATGGGGCCCTGTCCAATGAGGCGGGCACGATCGAGCTGACATGGAAGGTGCTGGATTCGGGCACCGAAGCCGAGCTTTGGATGCAATGGGCCGAACGGGGTGGCCCGCCAGTCGTCAGGCCCGAGCGGCGGGGCTTTGGGTCGCGGCTGATATGCACGGCCGTGAGCCGCAGCTTGCGCGGCCGTGCCGAGATGGAGTTTCCCGCCTCGGGCGTCGTGTGGACCTTGCTCGCTCCTCTGGCTGCGGTCGAGCTATGATCGATCCGGATACAGGATACCCCGCCGCTAAGCCTTGGTTCATCGCGCATGCCTGTCTCTCCGGCCCACGCTCCTTGCTGGATCGGGTCCCTCTCGCCACTTTGATCGTCTCTTTTATCAGGGTCTGAAATCCGGAGCACGTCTGTATGTCCAAACCGCTCTCCCCCGAAACAATGGCTTTGGTGAAAGCTACGGCGCCTGCGCTCCAGCAGCACGGCGTGGAGATTACCACGCGCATGTATCAGCGCCTGTTCGTCGATCCGGAGATCAAGGCGCTGTTTGACATGGCCGCGCACGAATCCGGCGCGCAGCCTAAGCGGCTAGCGGCCGCGATCCTCGCCTTCGCGCAGAACGTCGACAAGCTCGACGTGCTGAAACCCGCGATCGAACGCATCGCCGCGCGCCATGTCGAGACCCATATCAAGCCCGAACATTATCCTGCGGTCGCCAATGCGCTGTTGCCGGCGATCCGCGACATATTGGGCGAGGCGGCAACCGATGAGGTTCTGAACGCCTGGGGCGAGGCCTACTTGTAGGCGCTTGCAATCATAGCGGCGTGTGCTCGCAAACAGCCTGATTTCCTGCTCACGCTTTCTGCCACTGGCGGGGAGCGTCCTGCTCGAATTATCTGCCAGTGTGCTCGCCATCATCCGGCGCTGCTTGCAAACGGGGCGTTGTGCTCACGCTCCGTGCCAATGGGCTCTCCAAACCCGTAGCCGGCAAGCGCTTTTGCGAAGCAGGTTTCCAGAACAGTTCTGACAAGCGGCGGGCCGCAGAAATGCGTTGTCGTCATGGCCCGCCCGCGAGGTCGTCAGAAAGGAAGGTTTTCGCGAACAGGGCCGGCGCGTCGTGCTAGGCGATGGAACCCCGCAAGCGGACAGGATGCGATGACCAGGACCGAAATGCTGGAAACGATGAAGCGTCTCGACGCCCATGCGAACGCCCTGTTGCTTACCGGGGCCTCCGATATCGATCTGCTCGGCGGCATGTTCGACGTGATGCCCGACTTCAAGGCGTTGCTCGACGCCGGATACGGCGGTGAAATCGACAAGAACGCTGGTCGCTTCCCCGGTTTGCATCGCTACGCCGTCATGCTCTCCAATGTCGCCGAGGGGATCGCGGAAGGTTCCATCCGGGTGCCGCGCTGACGCCCTGTTTCGCTGGCAGGGGATGTGAGCAGACCTTTATGATTGCGAGCAGCGCAGGATGATGTCGAGCACATTGGCAGATAGCGCGAGCAGATCGCCGAGCCGGTTGTCAGATAATCCGAGCAAAAAAAGGCTCTGTTTGCAAGCAAACGCCGCTACGATTGCAAGCACCTACAATTACCTGTGTCATGTGAGGATCTGGACTCCCTGTAACGCGCGCGCGCGCTTTGAGATCGCGAGTTTGCCGAGGGAAAGGTGACCAGAGCGGAAAGCGTGACGTGGGGAAAGCCGCGCCGGATAGCTGAGGCTGCGCGGCCCGTCCGCTTGACGCTGTTCCCGCTTCCAAAAGGCAAAAAGCCCGAGCAGATTCCCCGCGACCGATACAAGATCAACGGCCAAGGCGAACGGTGCGCCAATGAGAAGATTGTGGGCCAGCCAGAAGGGCGCGGCCACGAGAAAGACGATCTTCATCCGCGTCGTTGATCGCTGGGTCCGCGCAATGAAAGAAGATGCACCGCCGCAAGCGGCAAGGCCGGACAGGATTCCATGCCAGGTCGCCACGGTGAGCAACAGCAGCGCGAGCAACGTCGCGCCGTCGAGCGCGAGCTTGGCAACCCGGTCACGAACCACCAGCGCGACGGTGAGCTGCATCAGGGAAAGAAGGCATGCGGCCGAAGCGGTAGGCGCGCCGATCAGCGCGAAGTGAAGCGCGAATGCGCCCGCGCCCGCGCCCTGCACCATGAGCGCTCCCCGGCGCGAGGGTAGGAGCGGCCAGCTCACCACGCAGCCGAGACCAACAGCCCCGAATAGGATCGCAGCTAACCCGGTGCTCGCAAACGTTTGATCGAGGAAAAGCGACATGCACGCTCGCGTCGGGGTTGGTCCGGCTTCCACCGTGAAGGAAGAAGGTTAATGTGGCGTTGTCGTCGACCGCTTTCCCATCGCGAGTCCCGGCCACAATGGCATTTGGCTTTTGACGAGGACTGGTTCATTCTGCGTCCAGCGCGGCGCTCTTCCCCTTGGGTTCCGCCCTTGTTTGGACCAGGACAATGGTGCGTGACGCTTTCAAGCTTCTCGCCATCTCGACGTCGCTCGTGCTTTCTGGCTGCGTCAGTCCGCGAGAAATGGCCGCTCGCCATCGGGCGGCGTGTGCGAGCTACGGCTTCCAGCCTGGAACGGAGAGCTATGCGAATTGCCTTCTCCAGCTCGACGTAGGTGATTACGGCTACGGCCATCATAGGGGTGGCGTGCCGTTGTTTCCCGCCCGGCATCAGGCGCCCGCGCCGCCTCCGCCTATCGCCACGCAGGACTAAGGTCGGCTAAAGTTCACTGATGCCCCATCGTCCTGACCTATTGATCTACGCACTTTCGCTCGGAAGCGCAGCGCCCGTGGCGGCTCAGCAGGTGGTGCCCGCCAAACCACGAACCGCCGCGGGTGCGTCGAAGTTCGTCCAGGACATGCTGACCCGCGGCACAGCCGTCGCAAAGCCTTGGCCGGGTTTCGTGCGGAACAGCAGGATCACGAGCGTAGGAGTGAAAGGTGGTTGCCTCGTTACGCTCACGCTCGCCGACAAAAGCGCCCTCAGCGTGAAACTAGATCAGGTGGTTGCGATCCGACCGCTTTACTCGGCCAACGCGCCCCAGGCGTCGGTGGAGATCAAAGGGGGCGCGCAGCCCTACGAGGGTCTCGATATATTCGTCGGGGACAACGACGCGGTGCGCCGCGTCGGTGATGCCCTGGAGTTCATGCGCCAGTCCTGTGATCCATCGGCGAAGACTGGTTTCTAAACCGGCCAGCGGCGTCTCACCGACTTTTGCGAGGGCGGCTTGATCCGCACCCGACCAAGTTGGCCAACACCGTTATAATCTCATTCTAACCGTTGCGCGCACCGTCGTCGGCGCGCCGGGCATGATGTTGTTGTCGTTGTAGGCGGACGAGAAATAATCGCTGTTAAGCAGATTCTCGACGTTGATTTGCGCCTCGATCTGGGGGGTGAGCTTGAAGAATGCGGCGGCATCGACGCGGGTGAAGGCGGGCAGGATGGCGGTGTTGCTGATGGACGTGAAGCTTTTCGACTGGTGGTAGACACCGGCGCCGGCCCCCAAGCGTGGGGTGAGGTCGTAACGCGTCCAGAGCGAAGCCTGCTGTTTTGGAACCAGCGGAACCTCGCGCCCGGCCGGGGCGGCACTCGTCGTTTTGCGAATTGTCGCGTCCTGCAGCGCATAGCCCGCGCTGATCTGCCACTGGGGTGTGATCGCGCCGCTAAGGCCGAGTTCGAGCCCTTTGCTGCGCTGCGCGCCCGTGAGCACCGTCCGTGCGGGGTCATTGGGGTCGGCCGCGCGGGTGTTGGTGCGGTCAAGCTGGTAGATGGCGGCGGTCAGGTTCAGCGTCGGGCGGATATCCCATTTGAGGCCAAGCTCGTAATTGTCGAACCTCTCCGGCTCCAGCGCGGCGCTGGTGACATCGAGCGATGAGAATTGATCCCCCGACTGCGGCAGGAAGGACCGGCTATAGCTGGCGTATATCGAGACAGGTTGCACCGGCTTGAGCACCACGCCCAGGCGGGGAGACCAAAGCGTGTCGGTCCGGCGATAGCTCTGCCCGGCAACCAGGTCGTCGACGTTAAGCGTGAAGCGGTCGCGGCGAACGCCGCCGATCAGATCGACATGGTCGCCGATCGAGATCTGGTCCTGCACATAGAAGGCGGCGGCGTCGGCGTTCGTGCGGATTGACCGGTAGCCGGTATTGGGAGTGGTGCGCAGCGTGACCGGCGGCACCGTGATCGGGTCGGCCAACCCGACAAAGACGCGCCGCCCCCCGTTGACGATATCACCACCCCCGAAAAAGCCGTTGATCCGCTGGTTGCGCGTGCGCTGGTCGCTAATTTCGAAGCCAGCGAGCAGCACGTGGCGGACGGGTCCAGTGGTGACCCTCCAAACAAGGTCGTTCTGGTTGAGCAGGTTCTTGCGTGTCGTGGGATCGCTATACGCTTCGAGGCCGACGCTCTGGACGCCGCCGCGCGACGTGACCGGGGTGACCGGAAAGGCGTTCCGATAGAGCTTGTCGTAATCACCATACAGGACCCGACTGGTCAGGGTCAGATTGTCGCTGAAGCGGTGCTCGACGCGCCCATTCAGGACCTTGGCCTCGAAATCGCTGACGTTGAATCCCGGCACACCGAAGAAGGTGTCGCGGGCGCCGGTGAGCGGGCGTGACGGGCTCGTCAGCGAGCCCTGAACGGCCGAGGGGACGCCTCGGTCGATCGTTCGCTTGTCGCTGTTATATTCGAAGCCCAGATCGATCCGAGTCGCACCGCCGAGCGAGAGCGCGACGGTCGGGTTGATCGCAACCCGGCGCCCGTCATAGAAGTCGCGATTGTTTCGGAACTCCTCGTAAACGGCGTTCATCCGGGTGGAGACGGACTCGCTGAGTGGCTGACTGATGTCGGCGTCGACATACCATGCGCCATATGTGTCCGCCGAACCGCTGCCGCTGATGAAGGCGTTGGCGACAGGGCGCTTGGTGACGCGGTTGATTACGCCCCCGCCGCCGCCGCGCCCGAAGATCATCGCGTTGGGACCTTTCAGAACCTCGATCCTCTCTGCATTGTAGAGGCCGCGATAATATTGCACGTCGTCCCGCAAGCCATCGACGAAGAAGTCTGCGGTGCTGCTGTTCCCGCGCAGGATGATCTGATCGCGGTGTCCCTCACCTTGAGAGATTACGGCGCCGGGGACATAGCGTAGTACATCGGCAATAGAGCGCATCGCCTGGTCGTCGATCTGCGTTTCCGTGATGATCGAGACCGCTTGGGGGACATCGTTGAGCTCGGTCGGTGTGCGCGTGGCGGTGCTGGTCGCATCGATCTGATAGCCGTCGCGGACGCCGGTCACGATGATCGTTTGCGAGGTGCTGCCGGGTCCCGGCAGGAACTGGTCTTGAGCCATTGCCGGGACGGTGAGCAGCCCGAAGCCGAGTGCAGTTCCAATACCAAGATTTCTCACCGTTGACCCTTTTGCGAATCTCTCTCACCAACGCAATAGGTGATTTGAGAGTGCGTCGCAATAGCCCTTCGGGGTGGTCGCTGTCGGGCCCGTTGACTTGCTCTCTAAAATATGAGGCCAGCGAAACGGACTACGGCAATGTTACGAAGCCCGACGAGATCACTTATCAGAGCCTGAGTTGGCTTTGCCGTTGCATTACGCCGAACGTCCTCAGCCATGACATGGAAGAGAGCCGAGCCAGTGACGCTCACCGGACGACGATCTTGCCTTTCATGCCGAAAATCGAGTGCATGAAGTGCGAACAATGCACGTCGTAGGTTCCGATCCGGTTGACAACCAGGCGCACGTCCCCGCTTTCTCCGCCTCCCAGATCGACCTCACCCTTGTTGATCGTCGACCGGCTGGCAGGGGCAATACTGGCTTGCTCGAAAAAGGCCTTGGCGACAAAATTGTGGCCGCCCCCTGCCGTGTTAACAAAGCGCAAGCGGTAGGGAACACCGCGTTGAAGCGTGATCGTGGCTGGAACGAAAGCGAAATTCTTCATGTCGATTTCGATCGTCCGGGCGTTCAACCAGTTCGGCGATTGAGCAAAGCCAGGCCCCGCGAGAAGAAGGCCGCAAACAGCGAGGCTTAGCGAGCGCATCGAACATCCCCAGTACAAGCGTATCATAGCACGGATTGAGCCGCAGGCTCATTTGGCCGTTCAAAAGCTGCATCGAAGCGAAAATCCCGAGAAAGGGACGTCAATTCCAACTTCCACGGCGCTAGATTCCGAGCCGATTGGCCTGCTTCGGCGTGCAAGGTGATGTTCATCGAGTAGGTTCGTCGTCGGAATCCGAATGGTGTACATGCAAGCGGGCTCGGTGCGAAACCCGCGTCCACCCAGGCATGCGAGGCAGCTCAAGGATCAAAAGAAGCATCAGAGCGGTTATGACAGCCAGATGATAGATCCCGTACGCGGCGCTTAACCCGACCGCTGCAGACGCCCAGAGCGTAGCTGCCGTTGTGAGCCCCGTCACGCGCCCAGCGTCGCGCAGGATGATGCCGGCGCCAATGAATCCTACTCCAGTAACAATTCCCGCAGAGATGCGACCTTGGTCCCCGATGGCGTTCGACACAAGTCCGAAGGCGCAGGCTCCTAGCGAAGCAGCCATGTAGGTTCGGATTCCGGCTTCCCTGCCGTGGTGCTCACGTTGCCAGCCAATTATGGCACCCAGCAACCCTGCCAGTAGGATGCGCGCTATATCAAGCCACCAGGGAATGTTTTCCGTAAGATACGTCAATGACTACAACCCTTGCTTCATTTTTTTTCGCGAAATTTATCATGAAATCGATCGTCGTAAGAGTAGCTGATTATAATAATCCAGTAGATCAATTAGGTGATCGAGATCCGTACGAACTCTTCCTGCTGCATCCAGGGTTGCCGAACGTAACTGTACGGAATCCCGCGCCAACAGGCGCAGGATCGCCGCTGCGCAGGATTTCGCGTCACGCGCATTATAGGATTCGGAATGGCTTGGTGCTGCAAATTCCGCTGACCCTCCCTCGTTAGGAACAATCAACGGCAGCCCTGACGCGATGGCTTCTAAGGCAACGAGACCAAAAGGTTCGGTATCCGATCCGTGCACGAGCGCATCTGCGCTGGCCAACACGGATGCAAATCGCTCACGCTCGAAGATCGGCTTAAACAGCCGGATGTGGGGATTGCCAGCGACGCGGCTGAAGATTTTGGGTCGATCGACGCCGTCGCCAAGGAGGATGAGCCCAATAGGTGCCGATTGGCCGGCTTGTTCAACCGCATCAATAACCATCGGCCAGCGCTTCTCCGGGTGATGCCTCCCGACCCCGATAAGTAAATGCGCACAAGGTGGAAGGTGGCACTCGCCCAGTAGCGCTGCCCGTAGTTGTTCATCTCGAAGATGCGGGGCGAAAACGCCGCCTTCCACGCCGAGCGGAAGCGGTGCATCGACCTGAAGTCCGCGGCCGGAATACCAACGGTCGAGCGTCCTGCCATTCGTGACAAAGGCATCGAACCTGTCGAGGAAGTGAGCAAGGTAGCGGGTGTACCACCCAAACCAACTCTCAACTTTTTGCCGCGAGGCCAGTCGTCCCACCCAACGCTGCGCGTAGGCAGTCATATGGTCATTGTGTGCGAAGAAGACTTTAGCCGCGGGCGCTCTCCAGTTGGCGACGATCCATGCGGGGCGAAACGGCGAGCTTGTCTCGACGACGTCGGGATTTAGTTCATCGAGCAGTGCCGTTACCGGAGCCCCATCCCAGAACATCCCGTAGCTTCGGTCGAACGGAAGGCGGGGTGCGGCTACCCAGAAAACGCGCCCCCCGCCGGGGCGGTGTTCGAGACGATTCTCATGGCCGGGTGCGATGACAATAAGTTCGTGACCAAGATCAGCCAGGAGTCGCATTTTCCGGTCGATGTACGTTCGAACCCCACCTCCTGTCGGGCAGTAGTACTCATTGACATCAACGATCCGCATTTGAATCGACACGAGCAAGTGTTCTAGCCACTAGCAAGGTTTGCACTATAAATAGGCAAATCAGCGCGGCGCCGATGAATCCTACCAGAGCGTCTAGTGCCGGTATCGTCCAGATACGGTCTCCGCCGGGCTCGATTGCCATCATCGCAATCGTCAACAGGATCAGGAAAAGGCGAAGCTCGGTAGGACCCATTGCGAGATAGGACAGTCGCAATTCGCCCATCACTCGCGCCGCGAGGAATGTGTGAACCGACATCAAGAGGTAACCGGCCAGCGCGACCATGGCGATGTTCATGGTCACGTACGGGGAAAGGCCGATCCTGGCCACGATCAGCAGATTTGCCATCCCGTCACAACTGTGATCGATGAAGTATCCGTAGGAGGGGCGCTCGATCTTACGATACCGCGCGAGGCTTCCGTCCATTGAGTCCCCAAACCATTGAACGACATAGCCGGCGAGGGACAAAAGTAACCAAAGGTGGCCAAGATTGCTCGCAATGTAGCCGCCAAAAACCATTGTGGCTCCAATCATGCCGATGGCGGTCAGGCGATCCGGCGTGATGGAAGCAGGCATTCGGGCGCAAAGCCATTGGAGAACCCGTCGTTCGCTCTTGGCAAGCCAATTCTCTTGTATGCGGCGTAGTTCGGAACGAGCAGGAGAGCCATGCATCATGGGAAAACCGGGAGCGTACGGCGCGTGATCGGTTGCGGTGACGTTCGCCCATGCAGAGCGTCAATCTCCGCCTGGCGGCCTTCCAGATAGTTCCTGCGCGAAGCAGCATACGGGTCCGGCGTGTCTTTCAACTCGCGAAGTTGTGAGTCGAACTGGACCCGGTAATCAAGCGACCCAACGATGCTTGCTGGAACCGTGTAGGTGGGCTGGTTGAACGGCTGGCCGAACGCCGACGGAAGAACCATTCGGTCGATACCAAGGCCGATGAGGTCTCTGACGGTCGTAGGGCCGATCAGCGGAAGGAACAGAAAGGGGCCGGGCTTTACGCCGTAATAGCCCAGTGTGTTGGCAAAGCCGTTCGATCTACGAGGTAGTTTGAACGGTTTTTTCCGGGCGACATCGATCATCCCGGCGACGCCGACCGTTGTGTTGATCGCAAACCGTCCGGCCGTCTCGGCCGCCTTGCCGGGTTTGAGCTGAACGAGGAAATTGAGGAATGCAACCGGTTCAGCCAGATTATTGAAGAAATTGCGGATTGCCCCACGAACCGAACCAGGCAAGGCGCGTTGATAGGTCATCGCCACCGGCGCGACGACCGCCTTGTCAACGGTCTGGGTGATGGCAAATGCCTGTGCGTTGACAGCTTGCAACGGATCTCCCGGCGCATGACCCGGTCGAGCAGTGACCACAATGTCATTGTGTTCGACCGTCTGCTGCTCGGCGCCAATATCTATCGGCAAACCTTCCTCCGGTGACGACGGTGGCGTTGGAGCCTCAACGGGGTTTGCCGACGTTGCTTCGCCTTCGGAGCCTATAGCCGGTACCTCTTGCGGCACATGGCCGACAGGTGCCGTTTCTTGAAAAAGCACCGGCACGATCGCCATCTGATCCAGCATTACTGGAGGAGGCAGAAACAGTGCCGCAGCCACGATAGCAGTGCCCAACTCATAACCTTTCGACAGGAAGAGCTCACCTGGGCGTTGCAAGTCCACCGCCTTTGGGCCATCCTCTGCGAATGAGACGCCGCCGCAGGACGCAACCGCACCTGCCGAAAAGCCGGGACGGATTTTTTGCCTCCGAACGCCCCTGGAGAAAAAGGTAAACGGGAGAAGCTCGTCCACGCCCCGCAATCCGGTCTTGCCGCCTTGTACGCAGCGTACCGTCCGGAGCTTCTCCGCTTTCTGATCACGCGCACAGGCGATCCGGCCGAAGCGGAAGACGTGCTTCAGGAACTCTGGCTGCGAGTTCATGCGGCCGGCGGCAGCCCCGTCGCAAATGGCCGCGCGTATCTCTATCGCGCGGCACAGAACCTTGTATTGGATCGGATGCGGGAAAGACGCCGCCGCTCAACGCGCGACCGTGACTGGTCGGTTGCGGAATATGGTGCCGCCAGCCCAGGCGAAACAGCCGATCCGCGCCCGGGCGCCGAACAGGCGATGGAGGACCAACAGCGCTCGGCACGTCTGGCGACCGCCATCGCGGCGCTGCCGCCCGCAGCCGGCCGAGTGTTCCGGCTTCACAAGCTCGATGGGTTGCCGCACGCGGATGTGGCTCGAGAGCTCGGCATTACGCGCAGCGGCGTGGAGAAGCACATGGCAACCGCGATGACTTTTCTTCGGCGATCGCTGAGGGACTGAGGCGGGATGGCTTGCTCGGCGTCTTACGTTCGAACCAGGAGACTGCCGGCGTGCTCCGTCGGCGGCGATGCGAAATGACCACGACAGAGGACATCTACGAGCAGGCCGCGCTGTGGCATCAGGGACAGCATCGCGACGACTTTGACTGGGATGGCTTTACTCGCTGGCTAGCTGCGAATTCTGAGCATCGTGCGTGTTATAACGAGATTGCGCTGCTTGATGAAGAGATCGATCGCCTACGGCCCGCTCTTCTTCCGCGCGCGGTCAAAAACAAAGGCGCACGCAAATGGCTGCGCTGGCGCATCGTCGCGGGCGCCGTTGCAGCCTCGGCCGTGGCCATCGTATCACTGCCGCTTCTGCGCTTTGACGCGCCGACCGCCTCGCCGGTCTATCGCACTGCCGCTAGCGAAATGAGGTCCGTCACGCTGCCAAGCGGCGCGAAAGCGACACTTGCGCCTGGGTCGACATTGGTTGCCAATGTCGACAATGCCCGTCACGTGCGGCTGACCGGGACCGCGTTCTTTGACGTGCGCCACGATCCTGCTTCGCCCTTCACTGTCGAGGCGGCCGACTTCCTCGTCAAAGATGTCGGCACCCGGTTCGATGTCTCTCTGGAGAACGGTATTCTCAGGGTGGCGGTTCAGGCCGGGACTGTGTCGGTGAGCTCGGTTCGGTTCGCTCAGCCCGTCGTGCTAGACGCGGGCAAGGCGCTTTTCGCAGACCCGGGACGCGGTGTGGTGGAGATCACTGCCCAGGCGACCGAGGCCGTCGGGAGCTGGCGGCGGGGTCGGCTCGTGTATAACCGCGCGCCGCTCGGGCTGGTCGTCGCTGATGTGTCGCGCTACGCAGGACGGCGGGTGGAGATCGGCCGCGACCTGGCCAACAGGCGCTTCTCGGGCGTCATCACGATCGAACCGGGCGCGTCAGCCATCGACACGCTTAAGCAGTTGACGGGGTTGGATGCGAGAGTGGAAGGAAGCACTGTGCGTCTCGTCCGCGGCGCTGGCGACTAGCGTTGCCGGACCGGCAGCGGCTCAGGAGCGTGTCCTTTCGATCGACGTCCCCGCTGGTACGCTTGAGACGATGCTCGCCGCGCTCGCCACTCAGACGAAGACATCGTTCGCGCTCGATGCTCCGCTTCCACAGCGCCGGGCGATCGCGTTGCGAGGCCGGATGACGGTTGATGCCGCTTACGCGCGACTCTTGGCAGGCACCGGCCTCTCGGCCCACCGCGTCGGACCGGCGACCTTTCGGATATCGGCTGCCCCCGCCGCCCCGAACGCCGGCCCGACAGCCGCCAGCGCAGATCCAACCGTTTCATCGGACATCATCGTCACCGCCAGGAAGATGCGCGAGTTGCTTTCGCAAGTGCCGGGACCGGTCACGGTCCATGTACTGGATGGAAGCGCCGCCGCGGGCTCGGACGCTGGCACGTCGGCGGTGGCGACCCAGGTTCAGGGATTGATTGCTACGAATGGCGGGCCAGGTGCGAGCCGATTGTTCTTGCGGGGCATAGCCGACAGTCCGTTTATCGGCTTCGGACAGTCCCCGGTGAGTGTGTACCTGAACGAGGCCCGGATCACTTACGACGCGCCCGATCCCGACTTCCGAATGGTTGATGTAGATCGGGTCGAAGTGCTGAAGGGACCGCAGGGTCCGCTTTACGGTACAGGAGCACTGGGCGGCGTCTATCGCGTGATGACCATTGCGCCCGATTTGGGCCAATTTGCCGGTCGCTCCCGTCAGCGTATCGCCGGCCTCCCGGGTCACGGTGTCGGCGCGTCGGTCGAGGGCGTCGTCAACTTACCCGTGCGCCAGGATCAGGCCGCCTTGCGGTTGGTGGGCTACGTCGATGTCGCGCCAGGCTGGATCAACAACGCTGGAGGTCGCTCGGGCGTCAACCGAACGGTCGTGCGCGGCACCAGAGCGTCGCTTCGCGTTGTCCCAAGCGAGGGGTGGACTTTTGACCTCATTGGCGCCGGTCAGAACATCCGCGCGCTCGACAGCCAATATGTGGATCGCGACAAGGAAGAGCTGACACGCGCAGACCGGACGCCGGAGCCACGGTCGAATAATGTCTGGCTCACCTCGGGCGTCCTGCAAGGTGAGCTTGGGCCTTATGCCCTGACCGTCTCTACAAGCCTAGCAACGCAGAGGACGCTGAAGGTTGACGACGCGAGCAGCGCGGCCTCGTCCCTCGGTCTGACCGCGCCGCTGCGGTATGCCGAAACCCGCACATATCAGGTATTCGACCAGGAAATCCGCCTTGCGAACAAAAGCGGCCGAACGCCTTGGGCTTTGGGCGTTTCCTATCTCTCATCCCGTAGCGGCGCTCGCGGCCGAGCATCGGAAATCGGCCCGATGATCGCAGATTTGCTGGATGCGTCAAGAAGCGTCACCGAAACGGCCATGTTTGCCGAGGGTAGCCGACCGCTTGTCGATGGTCTTCGTCTCGGCCTTGGCGTCCGCGTTTTCCGCTCAACCGTCAAGGAGGACCGCGACGACGATGTCGGAACCGAAGTTCGGTCCAAGTCTTTATGGGGTGTATCGCCCAGCGCGACGTTGTCATGGTTGCCCTCCTCCACCTCGTTGGCCTACTTTCGCGTTGCGTCCGCATTTCGGCCCGGTGGCCTCGATCCAACCAACGTGGAAACCCGCCGCTACGATGCCGATCAGTTGGTCGCCTTCGAGGCTGGATTTCGACGCACTTCGGACGGCGGCAGGCTTCAGGTTGAAGTTGGCGCGTTCAGCTCCATCTGGTCGGACGTTCAGTCGGACTATCTTCTTAATTCCGGCCTTGTGGCGACGCGTAACGCTGGCGACGCGAATATCCTGGGCGGCGAACTGACCGTTCGGTGGCGGCCGACACCGGCATGGTCCTTTGTTGCGGGCGCCTCCGGCCAGCGCGCCCGGCTGGTTCGCGGCATTGATGGTGCAGATTTGGAGCGTGACCCGCGCCTTCCTGTTGTACCTGACGTATCCGGCCACTTCGAGATGCGACATTCGATCGATGCAGGGTCCTGGCGAGTGTCGCCCGCGGTGACCGGTCGCTACCTAGGACGGTCTAGGCTGAGCCTGGACCCTGGGCTCGACCGGCGGATGGGCGGGTTCGCCGAGTTCGGGGCGGGGCTTGAGGCCCGCCGGGGGGCG
>NZ_CAMPOV010000005.1 GCF_946892675.1 Arthrobacter sp. Marseille-P9274 | reverse complement strand
TAGCCCTCCGGGCCCATTAGCGGGGATCCGGGCTCGGTCCGGCGGCCGGCGAACTCGCCGAGTCCGACCACCCGCAGCGACTGCAACCACGCCGTGGCCTTCTCCACCGCGGCCAGGTACTCCAGCAGCACCCCGTCAGAGAGTCCGGACAGGTCCTGCCGCGCCAAAACCACGACCAGATCCAGGGGTGCGATGTCGCGCCACGCCTGAAACCACTCCACCGGCCCGTGCTCCACCAACGCCGGCGGCTTCGGCCGGGCCGCCTCCCTGGCCCGCTCCCGCTCCGCCCGCCGGGCCGGCGACAACGCCCAATCCGGCACCTCATCCCCATCCCCAGCCTCACCCGCCGCCGGTGCGGGCTCGGACGCTGCCAGGGGATCAGCGAAAACGGGCTCCGCCTCACCGGACTTGGCCGGCTCAGTAGCTGGCACTGCGGAGGGCTCGGCTTCACATGATGCGGCAGGCTGGGCTTCACAGGATGCAGGGGCTTCGGTGTCTTCCGGCCCGGCCGCCGCATCATCCGGCGCGCCGGCTGCAGCGGGCTCAGGCGCGGGGGCCTCCGGCTCAGAAACCGCAGGACGCATGTCGCTGTCGCCAGCGCTGGCGTCTGAATCACCTATGGGGACTGTGATCTCCGCCGATTCGGCAGCGGCATTTCCGGAATGCAGGAGCTCAGGATCAATTCCAACAGCGTCCGTGGGAGGCGCCGCAAAGTGCACGAGGCCGCGACCTCCGGCGCGGCGCAAAGCAGGGAGACCTGCAGCAGGAGCTGACCGGCCTTTCTCCCGCATCAGCAGGGCGTCAACAATCGCCTGACAGAGCCGATATTCAAGCAGGGAAAAGCCGCCACCGGGCAGCGACGAAATGTCCTGCCACACTGCGGTGCCTTCCACCTTGAATTCCATAACCTCACGCTACAAGCCGCCACTGACGGTATTCGAAGCATGATTCGAATTGTGGATGGCAAGCTGACAGCCCGCACAAAACCGCCCTCCGTGCCGAGGTCGGCACGGAGGGCAGGGCTCGGCGGCATGACAGGACGGCGGTCGGGTGAGACGGCCCGCCAAGACGGGAACGGTCACGAGTCAGACGAGCTGCCGAGACCGGAACGGTCACCAGTCAAACGGCCCACCCAGACCGGCAACCGTCACCAGTCAGACGGCCTGCCCAGGCGGGAACGCTCACCAGTCAAACGAGCCGCCCTGCAAGGTCGGCCCACCCTGCAGGGGCTGCCCGCCCGAAGCCGCGCGGGCCGCATTGGAGTCCAACCGCCGGGTTTAGTCGAGGCCGCGGAGGTCCAGGGTCAGCTCGCCGGAGCCGCTGCCGAGGACGACGGGGATGCCCCAGTCTTGCTGGTACAGGTGGCAGGCGGCGTGATCCGGGATCTCGCCGCCGGGCTCGCCGTCGCAGGCCGCGGCGCGGGCGGTGATGTGCAGGACGCCTTCGGGGATGTCGGGCGAAAGCACGAGCTCGCGCACGAGGCCGACCGAGGTGCCGCCGCCGGAGACCAGCAGGTTCTCCGGCGAGGCGGAGATTTTCAGCTGGGTGGGATCGCCCCACCGGTCGTCGAGCTTCTGTCCCTTCGGCGCCGCGAACCGGACGGTGAGGGCCAGCGGGCCCGCCGAGACCTCGGTCTTGGGCCGCTGCGTCTGGGAGGCGCCCTCGTCGACGGTGAGAGCGTCCTTGGGGATCGGGATGCGGACCAGCTGGTGCTTGTTGGCCTCGACCACGATCAGCAGCGGTTCGCCGCCGCTGGCCACGCCGGAGGCGTCGACCAGGACGTCGGACGGTTCGGACAGGCCGCGGGTCAGGGTGGAGACGGTGCGGGTGGCCGGGTCGTAGCGGCGGACGGCACCGTTGTAGGTGTCGGCCACGGCAACCGAGCCGTCGGGCAGCACGGTCACGCCGAGAGGGTGCTGGAGGCGGGCCTGCGCGGCGTCGCCGTCGCGGAAGCCGAAGTCGAAGAGTCCGGTGCCGATCGCCGTCGTCACCTGCACGTGTCCCGACTCGGGGAAGGACAGGACGCGCAGCGCGGAGGTCTCCGAATCGGCGATCCAGATGCTGCCGTTGGCGTCCTCGGCCAGGCCGGACGACTGCGCGAACCAGGAGGCGTTGGCCTCGCCGTCCTGCAGTCCCTCGAGACCGGTTCCGGCCAGCACGGCCAGTTCGCCGCTGACGGGGTCGAACGAGAAGATCTGGTGCACGCCGGCCATCGCCACGACGACCTTGCCCAGCGCCGAGGACCACAGCACGTCCCAGGGCGAGCTGAGCGAGACCTTCAGCGGCTCGTTGCCCAGGCGCGAGGCCGTCGCCAGCGCCTCGGCCAGCTCCTCGCCCAGGTCTTCGCTCGCTCCGGCTTCATCCGCCACGGAGCCGGGACCGGCTTCCGCCGTCGCGGCCGCTGCACGCTGGTTCTCCGCGTCGAGCAGCCGCTGCACGCCGTTGCCGGCCACCGTCACCACGGCGCCGGTCGCCAGGGTGAGTCCCCGCAGCCGGTGGTTCACGGAATCGGCAATAACGACGTCGTACCCCGCCTGGGCGCGGACGTCTTCCGGCAGCAGGGCCAGGCCCTGGGGCTCGTTGAATTCGGACTCTTCGGCCGCGCCGTCCTGCCAGCCCTTCCGGCCGGAGCCGAAGGTGGTCAGGACGGTGGCCAGATCCGGCGCCAGCTCCACGATGCGGTGATGGCCGGTATCGGCGACGAGGAAGGTTTCGCCCGCACTGCCCACGCCGTCGGGCAGGGTGATGATCTTGCCCGGGAAGCGCAGGTCGCCCGCCGTGGATTCTGCCGGCACGTAGGGTCCGTCGCCGCGGTGCAGCGTGCCCTTGGCCTCGTGCTCGGCAATCAGCTCCTCGACCAGGGACCCGATGCCGCCGGCATGGCCCTCGCCGGACAGATGCGCCACGATGTAGCCCTCCGGGTCCAAGACCACCAGCGTCGGCCAGGCCCGCGCGGTGTAGGCCTGCCAGGTGTCCAGCTCCGGATCGTCCAGCACGGGGTGGTGGATCTCGTAGCGCTCCACGGCCGCTGCCAGGGCCACCGGATCGGCCTCGTGCTCGAACTTGGGCGAGTGGACACCGACCGTGACCAGGACGTCCTTGTACTTCTCCTCCAGCGGACGCAGCTCGTCCAGCACGTGGAGGCAGTTAATGCAGCAGAAGGTCCAGAAATCGAGCAGCACGATTTTGCCGCGCAGGTCCTCGAGGCCGAGCTGCTTGCCTCCGGTGTTAAGCCAGTTGCGGCCGATCAGTTCGGAAGCCCGAACCCGGTAGTTGCTGCGGATAGCGGCCTCGGCTGCCTCGGTCATGGGTCAATCTCCTTGGTTCCGGCTGGAATCTGCTGGCGCCTGGTCCTCGGACCGGGCTGTGGCCTGTTGGCGCGGGGACCGCTCAAGGCGCGCGTCCCGTTCCGCCAATCTGGCAAACA
The DNA here is from genome assembly GCF_946892675.1 of Arthrobacter sp. Marseille-P9274. NCBI lineage: Bacteria > Bacillati > Actinomycetota > Actinomycetes > Micrococcales > Micrococcaceae > Arthrobacter > Arthrobacter sp. Marseille-P9274. The sequence continues at coordinate 109,743 of NZ_CAMPOV010000005.1, read as the reverse complement.
TATCGTTATAAGCCGCGAGGTCGGCTTCGTTATTCCTGTCGGCTGCCCGATCTTTACGCTTTGTTTCCCGGGCGTCTGACCGGGACCACATCAGGGCAACGCCGACGGCGACCGCGAGGGTGGGGATTTCGCCGATCCCCCACATGATGGCGCCGCCGAGCTGCTGGTCGTCCATCGCGGAGGCGCCCCAGTCCCGGCCCATGCTGCCGAACCAGGACGCCTGGATCAGCGACGTGGAGCTGGTCAGGGCCACGCCGAAGAACGCGTGGAAGGCCATGGTGGCGAACAGCAGCACCAGCCGCAGCGGGTACGGCGCGCGGCGCGGCAGCGGGTCCTCGCCGATCATGGTGAGGATGAACAGGTAGCCGGTGAGCAGGAAGTGCAGGTTCATCAGCTCGTGGCCCACGTGCTCGCGCAACGCGAAGCCGAAAAGCGGCGTGTAGTAGAAGATGATGATCGAGCCGGCGAAGTTTGCCGCGGCGAACAGCGGGTTCGTGATCACCGCCGAGTACTTCGAGTGCACCAGCCACAGGATCCACTCGCGCAGGCCGCGGCTGCCATCGCCGCGCGGCGTCAGGGCCTTCAGGGCCAGGGTGACCGGGGAACCCAGCACCAGGAACAGCGGCACCACCATGGTGAGGGCCATGTGGTCCAGCATGTGGGCGCTGAAGAGCACCATGCCGTAGACCGCCGGGGCGCCCGACGTCACGTAGGTCAGGGCCAGCAGCCCCACGATCCAGGAGACGCCGCGGGCCAGCGGCCACTTGTCGCCGCGGCGGCGCACCCGCAGCATGCCGACCAGGTAGGCGATGCCGACAATCAGCGCGAACGCCACCCACAGCCAGTCCCAGCGCCACTGCGTGATCCACGCGGAGCCGGTCAGCTCCGGCGGCAGCTGGTAGCCGGTCAGGATGCGCGCCGGAGAGGCGTCTGTGGGCAGCTCTTCGGGGGTCGGCGGTGCCGTGCGTGCCAGCGCGACGGCGACGCCGGAGACCGCGCCCATGATCAGCAGCTCGACGGCCACCAGTTGCCACAGCACACGGGCGGCGGATTTGGTGGACAGCTGCGGGATGACCCACTGGCGGTGCATGAAGCCGATGGCGCCGAGCAGCAGGGTGGCCAGCGCCTTGACCACCACCAGCGCGCCGTAGTCGGAGGCGACCTGGTCCAGCGACGTGATCCGGATGCCGGCATTGATCAGGCCGGAGAAGAACACTAGGCCGAAGCTCACCAGGGCCAGCGCGGAATAGCGCTGCAGCACCTTGGCGACGGTCTCCTTCGTGCCGAGGGTCCGGGATACGAAGCCGAGCGCGATGAGCCCGCCCACCCAGAGGCAGACGCCGAGCAGGTGCAGGCCGATGGAGTTGACCGCCCCGTAGTGGTCGTCGCCCCCGGCGGAGTGGCCGATGAGGGCCATCGGCAGCAGCCCGCCCACGGTGGCCAGGGCGAGCGTGAAGGCCAGGGCGCTGATCGAGCGGACCCCGAAGGTCAGGGTGGCGGTGATGGCGGCGACGATCGTGATCGACAGCCAGGCCTGTCCGGTACCGATCCCCGTCATGAAACCGACCAGCGCGGAGGTGAAGGCCTCGCTGCCGTTCATGGGCATGCCGGCGACATCGGAGAAGGTCAGGACCAGCACCGCCACCGCGGACAGCGTCCAGACGATCGCGGCGACTGAGGCCAGCGCCATGGTCCGCGCAAACGCCGGGTGCTCCGGCCCATCGTCTTCGCTGTCCGGTTTGCGCGAGGGCCGCAGCCGTTTCGGCAGGATTCCGACGGCGAACACCAGCGCGCCGATCACCGCGGCAATGGAGAGATTATGGATGGCCTTCGCGACCGGCAGGCCCCAGCGCGTCAGCGCGCCCGGGTCCGAGAGCTGCCGGGTGGCTGCGGCACCGGAGAAGATCAGCGCGCCCACCAATCCGAGAACGACGGCGGCGGCGCCGGCCAGGAGCCACGCCTTGCCGATTCCTTCGGCAGAGATAGCGGCCCGCGGTCCCGGATTGGGCCGCGGTGAAGACTGCTGTACAGATGGTGCTGGCACGGTATCCATTCTCTACCCCCAGTAGAAATTCGGCGAATCCGCGGGCAGCACGACCCTAGGCGGCAGGGCTTGGGTTAAGCTGCAAAGCCGCCGCCGGTAATCCGGCGGCGGCTTTGCAGAAGTCAGCGGTGGTTACTTCTTGGCGACAGCGGCCTTCAGCTTCGAGCCAGCGGTCAGCTTGACGCTGTGGCCGGCAGCGATCTGGATGGTCTCGCCGGTCTGCGGGTTGCGGCCGGTACGGGCAGCACGATCGGTGCGCTCCACTGCGAGCCAGCCCGGGATGGTGATCTTCTCGCCCTTGGCAACAGAAGTCGCGAAAATGTCGAAAACGGCATCCAGAACGCCGTTGACAGCAGTCTGGCTGGTGCCGGCCTTCTCGGCGACAGCTGCGACCAGTTCACTTCGGTTGATAGCCAATTTATGTCCTCCTGGACTGCTTCGGTTTGTCCGAGCTTCACACGGGCGTGCAAAGCTTCTGTGCGAAAACTTACCAGCTTGCCCGCGCAGATCCGGCAAATTCCGCGTGATCTGGGCGTTTTTTCCGGTATTTCGGGCGTTTTCGACGCTTTCCCGCTGGCGATCGCGCCCCGGACATGCAAATGGCGGCAACCCCGAGGGGCTGCCGCCATTGAGTCAGCTGTCAGGCTGGCAGGGCGCGAAAGGCTCTTACCAGCTGGACTTCTTGATGCCGGGCAGTTCGCCGGCGTGCGCCATGTTGCGGAAGCGAACGCGGGAGATGCCGAACTTCTGGAAGGTGCCGCGGGGGCGGCCGTCGATCTGGTCGCGGTTGCGCAGGCGGACCGGAGAAGCGTTGCGGGGCAGCTTCTGCAGGCCCAGGCGGGCCTCTTCGCGGGCCTCGTCGGACGCGTTCTCGTCAACCAGGATCTTCTTCAGTTCGAGGCGCTTTTCAGCGTAGCGCTCGACGATGACCTTGCGCTGCTCGTTGCGAGCAATCTTTGACTTCTTAGCCATGTCTTAGCGCTCCTCTCGGAATTCGACGTGCTTGCGGATCTTCGGGTCGTACTTCTTCAGGACCAGGCGGTCCGGATCGTTACGACGGTTCTTACGGGTCACGTAAGTGAAGCCGGTGCCAGCAGTGGACTTGAGCTTGATGATCGGACGTACGTCCTTGTCCTTTGCCACTAGAGCTTCACACCCTTCGCAAGGAGCTCGGTGACGACAGCGTCGATGCCGCGGACGTCAATGGTCTTGATGCCACGCGCGGAAACCTGCAGCGTGACGTTGCGGCGCAGGGACGGAACCCAGTAGCGCTTCTTCTGAATGTTCGGGTCGAACCGGCGCTTGTTGCGGCGGTGCGAGTGCGAAATGCTGTGGCCAAAGCCGGGCTTGGCTCCGGTCACCTGGCAGTGTGCTGCCATTGATCTCTCCTCCAGTTTTAGTAAATATTGACGGACCTGCACAGATGCAGCTGTATTGCCTAATCTGCGTGTAAGAGCGCCCGTCACCAGTTTTGACACCGTTATTACTGCGACTTTCCGGAGGTTGACCAGGCGGGGTGAGATCCAGCCGAAGTTCCTCGCCGCGGGGAAGACGGTGAAGTCCAGGCGCTGCTTGATGCTGATTCCCGAAGGAACCGACCCAGCAACAGCCTTAAATTCTAGGCAAACGCGGCAATTCACGCAACTTGGCCGCTCCCGCCGAAGATCGGCGGAACAGCTGCGGTTGCGTGACTCAACGCCTTCCCATCGTAAAGTCCGACGGCGGTGCCGCCAAACCGGGCCAGTGCACGCGGTTTCGGACTGGGAGGGCCGCTCAGCTGTTCAGCCGCGGCTCGCGCAGCACCCAGCTGGTGGGCTCCAGCAGCTGCACGATCTTCTTGCCGATCCGCTCCAGATCGGCCACATCGCGGCGGTCCAGCCCGTCGAAGACCACCTTCCGCACCGACTCAACGTGCGCCGGCGCCGCCTCCGCGATGGTCTTGAAGCCCTGCTCGGTCAGGCTCGCCATGGTCACGCGGGCATCCTGTTTGCACTGGCTGCGGGCCACCCAGTCACGCTGCTCCAGCTTCTTCACCACGTGGGACAGCCGGGAGAGGGACGAGTAGGTCCGCGACGCCAGCTCGCTCATCGGCAGCGTCCGGTCCTCAGCCTCCGACAGCATGGCCAGGACCGTGTAGTCGAAAAGTGTGACCTTGGCCTCCTGCTGCAAGACTCCATCCAGGTTCCCCGGCAGGAGGGTTGTCACGGCGAGCAATGCGAGCCAGGCCTGGCGTTCTTCGGGATCGAGCCAACGTTCGGAAGTCATGCTTCCATTTTGCCACATACTTGAGGCTTCAACTGTCAAACGCCGTGGGTATTCTTCGCCACCCATGTCCCGACGCAAGCGGCCGGCCCCTGCGCACGCAGGTGACCGGCCGCCGTCGTACTTCACATCCGGAAGCTAGCCGCGGGTTCCGACGACCTCAGGCTCGCGGACCTCCGGTAGCTCCATGCCGGCGGGCAGCGCCACCGCTTCGGCGGACGGCGATGCCGTGGCGTGGCCGGCGGGCACCAGGTCCAGGGGCATGTCGCCGATGCTCAGGAGCGGGTTGTTGTCCTGCCCGGCGACCAGGTCCCGGGCCTCGGCCTGCGTATCCACCGACGGCAGGGCTCCGGGGAGCGGGCGCTTGGCGCTCTCGGGCATGCGCCAGATGGCCAGCAGGCCCAGGACGGACATGATCGTCAGATAGTAGGCCGGCATCAGGTCATCGCCGGTGGCCTCGATCAGCGCCTGGGTGATCAGCGGCGTCGTGCCGCCGAAAATCGCGACGGCGAAGTTGTAGGCGATGCCCATGGACCCATAGCGGCCGGCCGTCGGGAACAGGGCCGGCAGCGCGGAGGCCAGGTTGCCGACGTAGAAGGCGGTGGCCGCGCCAAGCACGGCCAGGCCGGCGAAGGTCGCCACGACGTTGCCCATGCCGATCAGCAGGAACGCCGGGATGCCCAGCACGATCGTGATCAGCGAGCCGATCATCAGCACCGGCCGGCGCCCGATCCGGTCCGAGAGGCGGCCGGTCAACGGAATGAAGGCCGAGAGCAGGACCAGCACCGGAATGGTGAGCAGCGTGCCCTGGAAGGCGTCATAGCCCATGGTTTCCTGCAGGTACGTGGGCATGTAGGAGGTCAGCGCGTAGCCGACAGTGTTGGCGGCGGCGACCAGCAGCATCGCCATCACGATCGGGCGCCAGAACCCGGCGATGATCTGCCGGTAGGTCATCGGTCCATCGACGGCAGCAGACTTGGCCTTGTCCTCCTGCGCGTCCTGGGCCGCCTGGAAGGCCGGCGACTCTTCGATGCGCATCCGGAAGTACAGGCCGATCAGCCCCAGCGGGCCGGCGAGCAGGAACGGCACGCGCCAGCCCCACTCGAGCATGGTTTCGTTGCCCAGGACTACCTGCAGCAGGGAAACCACGGCGGCGCCGAGGGCGAAGCCGAGGTAGCTGCCGGTGTCCAGGATGCTGGCCAGGAAGCCGCGGCGCTTGTCCGGGGCGTATTCGCTGACAAAGGTGGTGGCGCCGGCGTATTCGCCGCCGGTGGAGAAGCCCTGGAGCAGGCGGCACAGGACCAGCAGTACGGTGGCCCAGCCGCCGATCGCCGCGTACGTCGGGAGCAGCCCGATGGCGAACGTGGAGGCCGCCATCATGATCATGGTGGCCGCCAGGGTGCGCTGGCGGCCGATCCGGTCGCCGAGGCGGCCGAAGACCAGTCCGCCGATCGGCCGGGCCAGGAAGCTGACCGCAAAGACCGCGAGGCTGCCCAGCAGGCCTTCGCCTTCCGCTCCCCCAGCGAAGAACAGCTGGCCCATCGTGACGGCCAGGTAGCCGTAGATGCCGAAATCGAACCATTCCATGCCGTTGCCGACGACGCTCCCGCCGACAGCCTTGCGCAGCATCGGCCTTTCGACGACGGTGACGTCGTCGACGCGCAGGCGCCGCTTCCGGAACCGCGGGGCGGACTTGCCGGCGGACCTCGCGGCGCGTCCGGTGCCGTGCGAACCGGCTGACGAACCGGGCGGCGCGGCGGCGGAATTGTGGTGGACGTCTTTCGGCATTTGGGCCTTCTCTCAGAGGTCATTTGCGCGGGACTTTCCCTGTCCGTGACCGCTGACGGCTTCGGACAAGCCCAGTACTTTACCGGGATGGACGTGTCCGTCACAGTTCGCGAGGCGGAATCGGCCCTCTGAACAGGGTCGAAAGTCCTGTCTCCGGCGGCCTCCGGAACGGTGGCTGCGACGGTCCGGCGATCTTCCGTTTACCCCTGTTATTCAGCGGCATATCCATGGACCGCGGGAGCGCGAAAAAGCCCCGGGTTCGGACGCAACCCGGGATAATTTTTGTTGTATGCGTCACGGCGGCCGCTAGCACGGCGATTTCGGGGCCGAAACGACGGCGAATTCGGGCCCGAAACGACTGCCGCTTGGATCGCTTCGCGTGGCTCCGGCCAGGCTGGAGCCGCACCCGCCGGACCGTGGGGATTAGACGACCCCCGCGGCCCCCAGCCAGGTGCCGATCAGGTACGTGGCCACCAGCGCCAGCAGGCCGCCGAGCACCACCCGCACCACTGCCGGCATGATGCGTGCCCCGCCGAGGTAGGCACCCAGTCCACCGGTGCCGGCGAGTGCCAGCAGCGTCGCGACGAAGGCGATCGGGACGCGCAGCCCCTCGGGCGGCAGGAGGATGGCCAGGGCCGGCAGCACCGCGCCCGCGATGAACGCCACGAAAGAGGCGAAGGCGGCGTGCCACGGGCTGACCACCTCGTGCCGATCGATGCCCAGCTCCGCTTCCAGGTGCGCCCCGAGCGCGTCGTGTTCGGTCAGTTCCTTGGCGACCTGCTGCGCAGTGGCGGAGCTGACGCCCTTGGCCTCGTAGATGGCGGCCAGCTCGGCGAGCTCCTCCTCGGGCATGGTCTTCAGTTCCCAGGTCTCTTTGGCGATCAGCGCCTTCTGGCTGTCGCTGGAGCTGGAGACCGAGACATATTCGCCCAAGGCCATAGAAATGGCGCCACCGATCACCGCGGCCAACGTGGCCGTGAGCAAGGTGCCAAGGTCGGTGGTCGCCCCTGCCACGCCCACCACGATGGCGGCCACGGAGACGATGCCGTCATTGGCGCCGAGCACGCCGGCCCGGAGCCAGTTGAGCCTGGTCGCGATGCCGCCGCCGTGCGGCTCGTCGTCGTGCTGGCCGCTGGCCGTGGCGGAGAAATCAGGTTGGCTGCCCATGATTCCTAGCGAACCACCATTCTGCGGCCGCTTCCAGCGAGGAAAGCCAAGCCTCATCGCGGGACGGCCAACGTCCGTGTCGGCCGTCGCGGCGTGCCGGGGCCTCAGCTGCGCGGCGAGAGCGCGGTCAGCTCGGGGTACTTCGGCCGGAGGCTGTCGCCGGAGGAAACCCCGCGCAGTCTGCGGCCCAGCCACGGGCCGAGGTGTTCCCGGGCCCAGCGCGCGTTGGCGGCCAGCGACTCCCGCCGGGACAGCGTGGACAGCGCCGGCAGTTCCGGCAGCTCGATCAGGTCGTCGTGCTGCAGCACCTCGAGCACGCGCTTGGCCATCAGGGTGTGGCCCGCGGCGGACATGTGCAGCCGGTCCTCGTCCCAGTACCGCCAGTCCTGGAACTCGCGCAGCCGCCAGTAGTCCACGAGCTTCGCGCCGCGCCGGTCGGCGATTTCGCGAACCCACTCGTTGTAGATCGCGGTGCGGCCGCGGGTCTTCCCGAAGACGGCGGACTTCGCGGAATCGAAACCGGTGAAGAGCACCACGTCGGCGCCGGAATCCACCAGCCGGGCCACGCCGTCGTCGTACATTTGCATCAGCGCGTCAATATCCACGCTTGGCCTCAGGATGTCGTTGCCGCCGGCGTAGAGCGTCACCAGGGTCGGCCGCAGCGCCAGCGCGGGCTCGAGCTGCTCCTCGACGACCTGCCGCAGCTTCCGGCCGCGGATCGCCAGGTTGGCATAGCCCCAATCCGCGTCGGCGAGCATCAGCTGCTCGGCCACCCGGTCCGCCCAGCCGCGGACGCCGTTGGGCAGCTTGGGATCCCGGTCGCCGACGCCTTCGGTGAAGGAATCGCCCAGGGCAACAAAACGGTGCGTAAAAGTCACCATCACAGGCTAATGGACGACGGCGGTACGCGCCTGCGCGGTCAGCCGTCGTTGCGCGGCGCGTACATCAGCACGGCCACCCCGGCGAGCGCGATGCCCGCCCCGATGTAGTCCCAGCGGTCCGGCCGGAAGCCGTCCACGACCACGCCCCAGGCCAACGACCCGGCGATGAAGACCCCTCCGTAGCCGGCCAGCACGCGGCCGAAGTTGGCATCAGGCTGCAGGGCGGCGATGAAGCCGTAAGCGCCCAGCGCCATGACGCCGAACCCGGCGAACCACCAGCCGCGGTCTTCCCGCACGGCCTGCCAGATCAGCCAGGCGCCGCCGATCTCGGCCAGCGCGGCAAGGGCAAACAGGAGTGCGGATTTGGCGAGGGTCATGGCTCCATTCTCGCCCGCGGCACGCGGAGCGTACGGCCCGGAGCGGCCCGTCGGCTCAGAGCTCGGCCTTGCCCCGGCGCCAGTAGCCCATGAAGGCCACCTGCTTGCGGTCGATGCCAACGTCGCGGACCAGGTAGCGGCGCAGTTCGCGGATGACGGCGGCCTCGCCGGCGATCCAGGCGTAGAACGGACGGGTGGAGCCCGTGGTGGTTTCCCAGAGGATGACCTGGTCGATGTCGACGTCCTCCGGCTCTGCACCGCGTTCCGGGGTCAGGCCGGCGGCGGGAACGGCGACGGCTGTGCGCACCGCGGCGTCCAGCAGTTCACCGTGCGGCCGGGTGCCCCGGGCCAGCCAGCTGACCTGCACGCCCGCCGGGTGCACCAGCGGCTGGAAATCGGTGGCGGCCGGGACCTCGAGGATGGCATGGCCGCTCATGTCCGCCGGCATCGCCTCCAGGATCGCGGCGATGGCCGGCACGGCGGTCTCGTCACCGGCCAGCAGCACGTGCGATGCCAGGCCGGGCCGCCACTCGATCCCGCCGTAGGCCTTGGCGGTGGGGCAGGTCGCCGCCTCAAGGTTCGGCCCGATGATGGTCACCCGGTCGCCCGGTGACGCAGCGCTGGCCCAGACCGAGGCCGGGCCGCCGTTGCCGTCCGCGTCGAAGTGCATCACAAAGTCCACGTCCAGCTCCGGCCGGTCCCCGCCGCGCAGTTCCCGGACGGTGTAGGTGCGCATTGAGCCGCGGGTGCGTTCGTCCAGCGAGAGCCAGTGCTGGTACCACCCGCCCGTCAGTTCACGCAGACCGTTGACGGCCCCGGGCACACCGAACTCCGGCAGCGGAACCGTTGCACCGCCGTCGTCCGTGGCCGGAATGACCACCTTGATCCGCAGGTCCAGGGTGTGACCGCCCACGCCGAACTGGCGCAGCCCCTCCCCCGCGAACGTCACGCGGCGGAAGCTCGGCGAGAGAGCGCGCACCGCGGCGACCTCGACGTCGAAGGCCAGCACCGGGGTGACGGCGGCGGTTTCGGTGGCAACAGCGGTCATGGTGTGCTCCGTTCGGTTTGGCTGTGATGGCGGCCGACGGGAATGACCATCGGCGTGCCGGATACCGGGTCCTGCATGACATACGATTCGAGGCCGAAGACTTCGGCGACCAGGGGCCCGGTCACCACGTCGGCCGGCGCGCCCTCGGCGACCACGGCGCCTGCCTTCATGGCGATCAGGTGGTCGGCGTAGCGGGCGGCAAGGTTCAGGTCGTGCAGCACGATCGCGACGGTGGTCCCGTGCCGCCGGTTGAGGTCGGTGACCAGGTCCAGCACCTCGATCTGGTGGGTCACGTCGAGGAAGGTGGTGGGCTCGTCGAGCAGCAGGATGTCGGTCTCCTGCGCCAGGGCCATCGCGATCCAGGCGCGCTGCCGTTGGCCGCCGGAGAGCTCGTCCACGTCCCGGCCCGCGAGTTCAAGGGTGTCGGTCGCGGCCATCGCGGAGTTGACGGCGTCCTCGTCGCGGGCGGTCCACTGGCGGAACCAGCCCTGGTGCGGGTAGCGGCCGCGGCCCACCAGCTCGGCCACGGTCAGGCCGTCCGGCGCCACCGGGGTCTGCGGCAGTAGCCCGAGCACCTTGGCCACGTCACGGGTGGACTGGCCGTGGATGTCCTTGCCGTCCAGCAGCACAGAGCCGGCGGCTGGCCTGAGCAGCCGCGCCAGTCCGCGCAGCAGCGTCGACTTGCCGCAGGCGTTGGCGCCGACGATGATCGTGACCTTGCCGGCCGGCAGTTCCACGCTCAGGTCCTGCACGACGGTGCGCCGGTCGTAGGCGAGGGTGAGGTCGCGGGCTTGCAGGGTGCGCATTTAGCCTCCTCGGCCGACGCGGTTGGTGGTGACCAGCAGCCAGAGCAGGAACGGCGCTCCCAGGGCGCCGGTCACCACTCCGACCGGCAGCGACGTGCCGTCGGTCAGGTACAGGGGGAACAGGTTGGCGCCGGTGAAGTCCGCCGCCAGCACGATCACCGCGCCGACCAGCGCGGAGACCGCGAGCGAGCCCGCGCCGCGCAGCATCCGGCGGGCGATCGGGCCGGACAGGAACGCCACGAATGCCACCGGTCCGGCGGCGGCAGTTGCGACGGCGGCCAGCAGCACCGCGGTCACCACCAGTCCCAGCCGCGAGGGTGCCACGCGCACGCCGAGGCCGGCCGCCGCGTCGTCGCCCATTTCCAGCCCGCGCAGGCTGCGCGCGAGCAGCGCCGCGGCGGGAAGCAGGAGCGCCAGGCTCGCGGCGAGCACCAGTACGCGGTCCCAGTTGCTGGAGTTAAGCGAACCGTTGAGCCAGACCAGCGCGTCCTGCGCCGTGCGGATGTCGGTGCGCGTCATCAGGTAGCTGACCAGCGCCTGCATCATGGCGGCGAAGCCGATGCCCACCAGCACCAGCCGCGCCCCGGCGGCTGCCGACGGACCGGAACGACGGTAGGCCAGCAGGTAGATCAGCAGCGCGATCCCGAGGGCGCCGAGCATCGCGGACGCGGACACGGCCAGCCCTGTCGCCCCGAAGACCACGATGGCCGTGACCGCCGATGCGCTGGCCCCGTAACTGATGCCGATGATGTCCGGGCTGGCCAGCGGGTTGCGCAGCATGGTCTGGAAGATCGAGCCGGCGATGCCGAAGGCGATCCCGATCAGCGTGCCGATCACCGCCCGCGGCAGCTTGCTCTCCATCACGATGAAGCTCGCGCCAGGAATCCGCTCCCCCGCGAGCAGCCGCAGGAAGTCCGGAATGGTCACGGTATAGGTGCCCAGCAGCACGTTAATAAGGAACAGAACGACAACGGCGCCCGCCAGGGCTGCGGTCACGAGGCGCCGGCGGTGCCGGGCCCGGTGGCGGGGCACGCCGGCAGCCGTGGCGGTCGGGGACACAGCGCGCCAGGCGAGGGTGGAAGCGGGGACGCTCAAAGGCCTGCCGCCTTCCGCCGCCGGACAATCCAGATGAACACCGGGGCGCCGATGACCGCAGTCATGATCCCGGCCTGGATCTCGCCCGGCAGCGCGACGAGCCGGCCGACGATGTCCGCGCCGAGCAGCAGCACCGGCGCGAGCAGCAGCGCGTACGGCAGGATCCAGCGGTAGTCCGGGCCGCTGAACGCACGCACCAGGTGCGGGATGACCAGCCCGACGAAGGCGATCGGGCCGGCCAGGGCCGTGGCCGCGCCGCAAAGCACTACGACACCGAGCGCGGTGAAGGCCCGGCTCAGCCCCACGCGCTGGCCCAGCCCGCGGGCCACGTCGTCGCCGAGCGCGAAGTTGTTCAGGAGCCGGCCCGTGAACAGGGTCAGCAGCAGCCCGGCACCGATAAAGGGCAGCACGGGCACGATCGCATCCCAGCCGCGGCCGCCAACACTGCCGATCTGCCAGAACCGGAAGGCGTCCAGCGTGTCCTGGCTGCTCACCAGGATCCCGTTCATCAGCGAGCTCAGCCCGGCGGTCAGTGCTGCCCCGGCCAGCGCCAGCTTGATCGGCGTCGCGCCCTCCCTGCCAATGCTGGCGATGCAGTAGACCACGGCGGCGGCGAGCGCTGCCCCCGCGAAGGCGAACCAGATGTAGCCGGTCAGTTCCGCCACGCCGAAGAGGTAGATGCCGGTGACCACGGCGAGTGCCGCCCCGGCGTTGACGCCAAGAATGCCGGGGTCCGCGAGCGGATTGCGCGCCACGCCCTGCATCGCCGTGCCTGCCACCCCGAGCGCGGCACCGACCAGAAGGCCGGTGACCGTCCGCGGGATGCGGGAGTGCACCACGGCATGGTCACCGTCGGCCGGGTCGAAATTGGTCAGCGCCTGGACCAGCGTCTCGAACGGAATCTGCCGCGCCCCGAAGGCCAGCGACGCCAGGCACACCAGCGCCAGCACTCCGAGAGCCAGCACCAGCCCGGAAACCAGGCGTCCGGCTCCGGCCTTTTCGCGGAACGCCGTGGAACCGGAGGTCAGCAGCCGGCCCGCCTTGTCGTCCCCTCCCGAAGCCGCCGGATTAGCGTCGGAGGCACCTCCGGCTGACGGGCGCAGCGCAGCACGGACAGGCACACGCGCCTCTGCTCCCACATTCACCTCCGGACTGGCCCAAACAAGCTTAAGTAAGGCTAGCCTACGGTGACCGCGATTACGAAACGATTTACTGCCCTAATGTCCTGCCAAACTGCGGCTCAATCTTCCAACAGCAGTGCCTCAGCCAAAATGGACGCGTTCCGCTCGATCCACGAAATCTTGTCGGCAAACCTGCGTTTCGCCGCATCGTCCCATGTGCCGGCGAAGCCCGGTTCGCCGGCGGCCGCACGGCCGTCCATGAACCGGGCGGCTACGTGCTCGGCCTGGAGCAGCACCTCCGCCATCCGACGTTGGTGCGCCCGGCGATGATGACGGCGAAGCCGCATCTCGACAACGGAAGCACCCGTTGCCCACGGCTTGCAGTAAGGGCCCGCGGCGGACCGTCTCCGTCTGCCCTGATTGCCACCCCCATCGCCGGAGCCACGCTCTGGTCACGGCGGCGCCGAGGCAGCGCGGGATGAACCGTGGGACCGAGTTCGTGTTCGAAGGACCATCCCCAAGCACTCCACTCGGCTCTTTCAACAAAAAGGACCCCTGCCGGGGTCGGGGCGCGGTCGAACTTTCGATAACGGTGCACCCGTCCGTGCAAGTACGCGGATAAGGCGCGGCTTATTTTGGGGCAGCCGCGTTAATATAGACCTGTGCCTGCCTGTGCGGCGGGCATATGGAGGCAGTGTGACCATCAGCGACGTGGAACGGCAGTGCCTTCGCGTGGAAGGCACTGAATTCAGGATCGAAACCCGGGGTTCGGGGTCCGATTGCTTCGTGCTGGTGCCCGGAATTGGAATGTCCCCGCGGTACTTTGTCCCCCTGGCCCGGGAACTGGCGGCCACAGCAACGGTGCATGCCCTGCACCTGCCCGGCTTCGGTGCGGCAGAGCGCCCGGTGCAGGCGGTGCCGATCCGGGAAACCGGCCGGCTGGCCGCGCAGGCGCTGCGGCAGCTGCACGTCGGCCGGTTCATCGTCGTCGGACATTCCATGGGGTGCCTAATCGGGGTCGAAATGGCGCTGGCGGACCCGGCCGCGGTCCGGTCGCTGGTGCTGCTCGGGCCCTCTATCAACAGCCGGGAGCGGACCATCCGGATTCAGCGGCGGCGACTGATCCAGGACACTCTCCGGGAGCCGCCCACGGTGGCCTGGACGGCGGCCGGCGACTACCTACGCTGCGGGCGCCGCTGGTACTACGCTAATGCGGCGCAGATGATCGGAAACCGGCTGGAGGAGCGGCTACCGCTGGTCCGGGTCCCGATCGTCCTTGTGCGGGGCGAACACGATCCCCTCGCCCCGCGGTCGTGGCTGGCCGAGCTAGCGGCTGTCGGCAGGGCTGCGGTCGTGGCGGAGGTTCCCGGCGAGGCCCATGCCGTGATGTACCGGAGCCCGGTGGCCGTGGCCCGGCATTGCCTTGAACTGGCGGCCAGATCGTGAAACGCATAGGAAAGGCCGCTGCCCGGCTGCCGGCCCGCGGCTGGTGGTGGCTGCTGGACTACTGCCATGCGGGCCTCAGGCAGCTGGACGGCCTGCTGTTCCGCGCCGATCCGGCGCCCTACCGGCCGGACCGGATGGCCGCACTGGTCGCCGGTTACCTTCGCGAGGCTACATCGAGCTGGATTCGGCAGGGCACTTCCGCACCTTGGACGATCCCTCGCTGCCGGAGATTCTGCTGCGCGCCTTGGCCGAACCGGAGGAGTCCGGCCACTGGTGCTGCGTTCCTCAAAGGATGTATACAAAGCACCGGCGCGGAGCTTTGTCGATCGTGCGGGTTTGCGCTTCTTCGTTCAGTTTGAGCGGCCTTCTGGCCCAACTATTGTTGCCCCCAAGCGGGCCAACGTGGCTAGTATCAAACAGAGGAAGTTTCCACAGGAACTCGCCGATCTTCTTCTCGCTCGGCGTTAGCCGCGGTCCGGCATCGGCATACCACTCCTGAAAGGTCGGTTCCGTATCTGCCACTACGGCGCCTCACCTTTCCCGTCGGACTCAAACCTTGTCTGAAGGCAGCTGCTGTAGCCGCCACGCGATTATCTCGCGGAGGAGTTCGGTCGGGAGCGGGGCATCATGGCGCAGTTGGATAGCGTGCTCGGTGGTTCCATATGCGGCCAGTTCTGTCGAGAAATGCGCGATCGCGTCTGAAGTCGGATAGAACCCGATGTGGCGCTTTGTTCCGGTGAAGAAGAACAACGGCTCGCTGCCGAGTTTGAAGGTCGGCATACGCCAACTGATCGATTCTGCCGCTTCATGAGGCACGGCCGACCGGATCAGTTCGTACACGGTCAGCAGCCGGTGCCGTACATCACCGTCGTACCCATCGATGTACTCGATGATCGAACTCGCTGTCATGGTGGTCCCCCTTTTCGCCGACGTCATGTGGAGCGACGGTCGCATCTTGAGCGATGGTGCAGGCCCGATCCTATTACAGCTGCACTCATGGATTGCCGCCGTCAAATATCACCGACCGATCAATAGCCGCTGCCATTCGTCGACCACATGGACCGGGCCGTCTTCCGGCCCGCCCGGGTCTATACCGCCGTCACCGGGTTCAGTCGGGCGATGCGACGCAACATGATGCCCCGAGACGGTGCGCGCAAACCACGTACCCGCGGGTAGCCGGGGCAGCGACAGCAGAGGGAGGCCGGTCAGGCTCGCAGCAGCCGAGGCCACGGCATAATCGGACTATGCGCGCGCCCATTGTCCTGCTGCACGGCTGGGCCTGCCCGGCGAGCTACTGGAACCCGGTCGCCGGGCTACTCCGCGAGGCCGGCCGCGAGGTGCTGAACCTCGACCTGCCCGGCTACGGAACGCCGCTCGAGGCCGGCTTTGAGTGGACGGTGGAGAACGTCGCGGCTGTGTTCGCGCTCGAGCTCTCCGGCCGCTCGCCGGTCCATTGGGTGGGCCATTCACTCGGCGGCAGTATCGCCGCCACCATCGCGGCGCGCTATCCGCGGACGACGGCGTCGCTCACCTTGGTGGGCATGGTGCCGGTGGCGCCGTCCGCGGCGGCGGAGGAAAAGCTGCGCCGGCTGTTCGGCGGACCGGGAGCGCCGGATGAAGATGCGGCCGAGGAGATGCTCGCGGCCTGGTTTCGCGGCGGCGAGGAGCCGCAGGGCGAGGACCGCGAGAGGTTCCTGGCCCCCTTCAGGCTGCCGCCCGCCGTCGTACGCCGAAGCATGGAGGCCGGGATTACCGGCGCCGCGCCGGACGTGCCGGACCTGGTCAGTGTGCGGACGCTCGTGGTGACGGGGACGCGGGACGGCACGCGTACTCCCGATGCGGTGAAGGAGTTCCTGCTCGGGCACTCCGCATGGTCGCACGAACTGATCATGGATGCCGGCCACATGGTGCATTGGGAGCGCCCGGAGGCCTGCGCCGATGCCTTGCTGAGGCACGTCGCCCGCGCCGAGGCCGGTTAGTCCCCGGGCAGCGGGATCACAGCGGGCCTGCGGCCGATGCCCGAGGGGACGGCGGGCTCAGTGAGCGGCAGGCTCAGGGACGGCGGGCGGCGTGGGTTTCCTTCTGCACGACGGGCATGATCTCGGTGGCGAGCAGTTCGATCGATTTGGCCGTCTCGGCGAAGGGCAGGCCGCCCAGCCCGACCTGCGCCATGTAGCGGTCGTGGCCGAAGATTTCGTACTGCACCATGAGCTTGTCGATGATTTCCTGCGGGCTTCCGGCGAGCAGGCCGCCGCCGGGTCCGGCCCAGGTTTCGAAGGTCTCGCGCGGGAAGTGCCCGGCGGGGCGGGGCATGTTCTGCTCGAAGTAGGCGCGGTAGTAGGGGTAGAAGGTGTCGCGCGCCTGCTGCGAGGTGGGGGCGGCGAAGAAGTGGCCGCCGGTGCCGATGGGCAGCTGCTGCGGGTCGTGCCCGTGGGCGGCGGCGGTCTGGCGGTAGTACTCCACATGCCGGGCGAAGTGCTGCGGGCCGGAGAGCAGCGCGATGTAAAGGGGGAGGCCGAGGCGCCCGGCACGCTCGAAGGAGGCAGGCGTGCCGCCGACACCGACCCAGACGGGCAGCCGCTCCTGAAGCGGGCGCGGGGCGATGTCCATGCCGTCGATGCTGTGGTGGAAGGTGCCGCGCCAGGTCAGCTGCTCCTGCTCCCGGGCGGCCAGCAGGAGCTGCAGCTTCTCCTCGAAGAGGCCGTCGTAGTCCGACAGCTCGTAGCCGAACAGCGGGTAGGACTCGGTGAAGGCGCCGCGGCCGGCGATGATCTCCGCGCGGCCGTCCGAGATGAGGTCCAGGGTGGCGAACTGTTCGAACAGGCGGACCGGATCCTGGGTGGAGAGGACCGTGACGGCGGTGGCCAGGCGGAGGTTCCTCGTCTCGCGGGCGATGGCGGCCAGGACGACCTCCGGGGCAGAGATGGCGAAGTCCTTGCGGTGGTGCTCCCCCAGCCCGATGAAGCCGATACCGGCCTGGTCCGCGAGCTTGGCGAGTTCGATCAGCTCCTTCAGCCGTTGGTGCGGGGAGAGCGCCTCGCCGGTGGTGAGGTTCCGGGTCAGCTCCCCGAAGGTAAAGATGCCGAAGTCCACTGATCTGCTCCTCATTGACGATGGTCGTCGAAGATTGCCGCTAATACTTGAAGCTTCATCAAATGCCGATTATTCCTCCCGAAAGGGGCTACCCGGGAGTAACATTGGATGACAGCTAAAAGGTTCTGCCGGACCTTGGCACGAACCTGGAGTCAAAGGGGACTGCCATGAGCACTGGAACCGATCGTCACGCGACCGCCGGCGGAGGGGCCAACGTCAGCGAGCGCGAAGCCCGGGAGGTGGCCGAACAGGCGCGCGAGTCCGAGTGGCGGCGGCCCAGCTTTGCCAAGAACCTGTACCTGGGCCGGTTCGATCTTGGGCTGATCCATCCGCATCCGGTGCCCACGCCCGACGCCGAGGCCGCGGGCGAATCCTTCCTGGTGCGGCTCGAGGAGTACGCGCGGACCATGGACGGTGCGCGGATTGAACGTGAGTCGCTGATTCCGGACGAGTATCTGGCGGAGCTGGCGCGGCTCGGCGCCTTCGGCATGAAGATCCCCGTGGAATACGGCGGCCTGGGGCTGTCCCTGCTGCACTACGGGCGGGCGCTGATGCTGCTCGGTTCGGTCCACCCCAGCCTGGGGGCGCTGCTCTCCGCGCACCAGTCGATCGGCGTGCCGGAGCCGGTCAAGGTCTTCGGCACCGAGGCGCAGAAGCGGCAGTTCCTTCCCCGTTGCGCGGGCGGCGCCGTTTCGGCGTTCCTGCTGACGGAGCCGGATGTCGGCTCGGACCCGGCGCGCCTCGGCACCACCGCGGTGCCGACGGACGACGGTGCGGCCTACCTGCTCAACGGAACCAAGCTCTGGACGACCAACGGCGTCATCGCCGAGCTCGCCGTGATCATGGCCAAGGTTCCGCCGCACAACGGCGGCCCGGGCGGCATCACGGCGTTTGTGGTGGAGGCCGATTCGGCCGGCATCACCGTGGAGAACCGCAACGCCTTCATGGGTTTGCGCGGGATCGAGAACGGACTGACCCGGTTCGATAACGTGCGGGTGCCGGCGGAGAACCGGCTCGGGAAGGAAGGCCAGGGCCTGAAGATCGCCCTGACTACGCTCAACACTGGCCGGCTCTCCATCCCGGCGCTCTGCGCCGCGTCCGGGAAATGGTCGCTGAAGATCGCGCGCGAGTGGTCCGGCGCCCGGGTGCAGTGGGGCCGGCCGATCGGCAAGCACGAGGCGGTCAGCCAGAAGCTCGCGTTCATCGCGGCGACGGCGTTCGCGCTGGAGGCGGTGTTCGAGCTGTCCGCGTCGATGGCTGATGTCGGGGCGCGGGACATCAGGATCGAGGCGGCCCTGGCCAAGCTCTGGTCGAGCGAGATGGCGTGCCGCATCGCCGACGAACTCGTCCAGCTGCGCGGCGGCCGCGGCTACGAGACGGCGGCCTCGCTGGCGGCGCGCGGCGAACGCGCGGTCCCGGCCGAGCAGCAGCTGCGCGACCTGCGGATCAACCGCATCTTCGAGGGCTCCAGTGAGATCATGCGCCTGCTGATCGCGAGGGAAGCCGTCGATGCCCACCTGGCCGCGGCCGGGGAACTGGCCTCCGCCGATGCCGACCTCGCGGCGAAGGCCAAGGCGGCGATGGGTGCGAGCGGCTTCTACGCACGCTGGCTGCCCGGCCTGTTCGCCGGCGAGGGCATGAACCCGACCGCCTACCGGGACTTCGGCGAGCTGGCCGGCCATCTCCGCTTTGTCGAACGCAGCAGCCGCAAGCTGGCCCGGCACACCTTCGCGGGCATGGGCCGCTGGCAGGCCAGGCTGGAGCACCACCAGGTCTTCCTCGGCCGGATCGTGGACATCGGCGCCGAGCTCTTCACCATGGCCGCCTGCTGCAGCCGCGCCCAGCTGCTGCTGTCCCAGCAGCCGGAGCGCGGCAAGGCGGCCTACGAGCTGGCGGACACGTTCTGCCTTCAGTCCCGCGAGCGGGTGCGGACGCTGTTCGCGGACCTGTGGCGCAACTCCGACGCGTCAGATAAGCGCCTGGCGGACCGGGTCCTCGGCGGGAACTACGCCTGGCTGGAAAGCGGCGTGCTCGACCCGTCCGAGGGCACCGGGCCGTGGATCGCGGAGCCGGCTGACGGTTCTCCCGCGAAGGAGGACCTGCACCGCCGCTACCGCTAGCCGCGCCCTCCCCGGCCGATACAGTGGACCCAGCCCCCGCCGTCGTCGTTAAGGAGTTCCGCATGGGCAGGCACTGGGACCGGCTCGATGATAGCCTGCGCCCGCAGGTCCAGGCCAGCACCGACGAGTTCGAGCGCGTGCGCCCGGAGCTCGAGAAGGTCACGCGGGAGATGCAGTCGACCATCCGGGACGTGTTCCGGGACGCGGAACCCGCGCCGCTGTTCGTCGCCGCCCGGACCAAGAGCCTCGAGTCCTTCCGCGACAAGGCGTCCCGGACCATGCTTGCGCAGGAGCCTGGCCACCCGCCGGTGCTCGAGTTCCCGGATCCGCTGCGGCAGCTGAACGACCTGGTCGGCGTGCGCGTGATCGTCAGCCTGCCGCACGAAATCCGCGAGGCCGCGCACCTGCTCAAGCGCCAGCGCAGCGAGTTCGACTGCCGCAGCGACCGGGAGAAGGACATCGGCTACATCGAGTCCGGCACCTACGGCTACTCCAGCCGGCACCTGATCATGCGGACCATCCAGAACGACGTCGTCAAGGAGTACCAGCGCGTGCTCGGCGAGCCGGCCAAGCCGAACGGCAGCTACATCTTCGAGGTCCAGATCCGGACGATCCTGGCGCACGCGTGGTCCGAGATCGAGCACGGCATCCGGTTCAAGGCGGCGGATCCGCGGGCCTGGAGCCCGTACTTCGACCGCCAGTTCATCGCGACGGCGGCGATGCTGGAATCCGTGGAGACCGTCTTCTCCGAACTGCACGAACGCTACGAGGCGGTGACCGGCTACTGGGACGAGGACGGCGAGGGGGACGCGCCGCTGACGCCCAACCGGATCCGGGAGGTGTGGCAGACGCTGCTGCCGCACGTGGACAGGAAGGCCGACGACGACTGGGGCTGGGCGGCCGAGCTGCTCGCCGCCCACGGGCTGCGCCGGACGATCGAGCTGGCGGGGCTGCTCGAGGCGGACGCGATCACCAAGGTCCGGCGGGCGCTGGAGCACCGCTACTCCCCCGGACCCGACCGGCTCCTGGACGACGTCCTGCTCTGGCGCTTCGGCAAGCGGCACATCGAGCTCACCGCCGGGGACGACAACCATCGGCGCGAGAGCCTGCTCCGGCGGCACCGGCAGATGGAGGCGTACCGGCAGGCCCACGAGGGCGACGGCTGAGGCGCGCCGCCCGGGGCTCAGTCCCTGCGGCGGTGAAGCCAGGCGCCGGGCTTGCCGGTGGCGACCAGCATGGCCACCGCCGTCAGGGCAATCCCGGCGAGGGTCAGCGGCCCCACCGTGCTCCCGGCCGAGGGCCAGGCGATGTCCAGCACGACAGAACCGACCAGCTGGCCGCAGATCACCGTGAGACTGGTCAGCAGGACGCCGGTGCTCGCAACGCTGATGGTTGCGCTCGCCAGGACCAGCGCCCCGAGCGGGCCGCCGATGTACAGCCACCATGGTCCGGTCACCAGCACCGCCCGGCCCGTCAGCACGGCCTGCGCCGCCCACAGGACCAGCAGCACGGCCGTCCCGGCGGCGAAGTTCAGGAACGTGGAGATGACCGGGCTGCCGTGCACGGTGCCGATCTGGCCGAGCATGCCCTGCTGCACGCTCTGCAGCAGCCCGGAGAACAGCGGGATCAGCATGAGCAGGACCAGCGGACCGCCGTCCGGCCCGTTGCCGCCGGGCCGCCCGTCGGCAGCGAAATGCGCGCTCGCCGCGACAACCGCGGCGGCGAAGGCCAGCACGGCCCCCGCCACCCGGGCACCGCTGACGCCGATCTTTCGGCCCGGCCCCAGCCCCATCCGGTCGACGGCGAGGCTCGAGACCATCTGGCCCGTGACGATCGCGATGGTGAACAGGGACAGTCCGATCGGACCGACCGTGGCGGCCTGGGCGAAAATATAGAACGCGCCGATCGTTCCGGCCACCAGCCACCAGCGCGGATACTCGCGGCGCTTCAGGACCGCCGGGACCGCGCGGAGCCTGGCCCGGGAGGCCGGCCGCAGCAGCGCGAAGGCCAGCACCGCGATCAGCCCGGTAGCAAAGCTCGCCAGCGCCGCGCCCAGCCGGTCCTGCAGCACGATGCCGAGCTCGCTGGTCACCCGGCTCTGCACCGCCAGCCCGGACCCGCCCAGGAGCGCCAGCCCCAACGCCAGCGGCGCCGGCAGCCGGATGCCTTCGCGCGCGGGATGGACTCGGGGACGCTCGGATCGCACGAGCCCAACGCTACCGTCGCCGCATCAAACCGACCACGCCAAGCCGCAATCCGCCGTCGTCAGCTCCCCCTTGACCTTGACGCGGCGTCAACCTCCATAGTGGAACCCATGACAACAGGACCGGAACGCCGGACCGCAGAATGGTCCATACAGGAGGTGGCCAGGGCGGCCGGCACCACCAGCCGGACGCTGCGGCACTACCAGGACGTCGGGCTGCTGGTGCCGAGCAGGATCGGGCACAACGGCTACCGCTATTACGACGGCGGATGCCTCCTTCGGCTGCAGCGGATCCTTCTGCTGCGCGGACTGGGGCTGGGGCTGCCCGGGATTGCCGCCGTGCTTGAAGGCAGCGCGGACACGACCGAGGCGCTGCGCGGGCACCTGGAGCTGCTGCTGCAGGAAAAGGAGCGCCTCGAGCGGCAGATCGAGTCCGTCCGGACCACCATCAGGAAGACAGAGAGGGGCGAGGAGCTCATGGCCGAGGAAATGTTCAAGGGGTTCGACCACACGCAGTACAAGGAGGAGGTCGAGGAGCGCTGGGGCAAGGACGCGTATGCCAGGGGCGACCGCTGGTGGCGCGGCCTGACCGAGGCGGAACGGTCGGCCTGGCAGGAGCGGAACCGGCGGCTGATGCAGGACTGGATCGCCGCGGCGGATTCGGGTGCGGCGCCGGACAGCGCGGAGGCGCAGGAGCTGGCGCGGCGGCAGTTCGACTGGCTGGCCGCGGCCAACGGCGGGCAGGACGTGTCCTACGGCTACTTCACCGGGCTCGGCGAGATGTACGTAGCGGACCCGCGCTTCGGCGCCAACTACGGCGGCGAAACCGGGGCCTCGTTCGTGCGCGACGCGATGCAGGTCTACGCGGACCGGCACCTGGCGTAGGCCGGGTCCTCAACGATTGGCCTGTAGTGGCAGTTTTGGCGGCCCAAAGCAGCCACTACAGGGCCAACAGATTCGGACAGGCGGCGGCTCAGCCGCGGACGGCTGCGACGTAGCGGCAGGCCTCGACAAACGGAGTCAGCAGCGCGGCAAGCTGGCCGTCCGGCGAGTCGGGCTCCTCGGGATGCCATTGCACCGCCAGCAGCCAGCCCTCGTCCGGACGCGCCAGTTCGACGGCCTCGACCACACCGTCCGAGGCCGTGGC
The DNA here is from genome assembly GCF_946892675.1 of Arthrobacter sp. Marseille-P9274. Taxonomy (NCBI): domain Bacteria; kingdom Bacillati; phylum Actinomycetota; class Actinomycetes; order Micrococcales; family Micrococcaceae; genus Arthrobacter; species Arthrobacter sp. Marseille-P9274. The sequence continues at coordinate 87,145 of NZ_CAMPOV010000005.1, read as the reverse complement.
GACCACGCGCAGCCGGTCGCCGAGCCGGCGGACGGCCTGGTGGTGCCCGGACTGCACGGTGATCTCGCCGACGCCGAGCGCGTCCGCCAGCAGCGAATCGGGCTGGACGGAGACGGCATGCCCGGTCATCGGCGGACGCTCCTCGTGGATCTTGTGCACGGAGTCCTGCCCGAGGTCCTCGATCAGCGAGCCGGCGAACGCGACGTTGATCAGCTGCAGCCCGCGGCAGATCCCGAGCACCGGCCGGCCGTTCTCCACCGCCCCGATGACCAGGTCGATCTCGGTCTCGTCCGCGGTGGTGTCCACGGCGTGCACCGTCGGCTCCCCGGTGTTGCCGCCGTAGCGCGTCGGGTCCACGTCCCCGCCGCCCAGGATGAGCACGCCGTCGTAATCCACGGCGCTGAAGACGTGGCCGGAGGCGGAATTAATAACGACGGCGTCAGCGCCGGCTGCCTCAAGCCCCGCCACGGCATTCCGGGCGAGTCCGGCGAGCTCTTCGGAGAACCAGGCCGAGTGGGACGGCGCGTCCTGGGCGTAGCTGACCGCGATCCGCGGCCGGTCTGTTCCGTTGTTCATGCCGGATACAGCGGGTTGTGGCCGGCGGCGACCCGCTCGTCCTCGCGGACCGGCCCGGGGGCTACTCCGTCGCCGAACGGGCTGCCGCCGAGGCTCTCCCGGCCGTGGTCGCTGAGCCAGTTGGACAGGGCCGGCCCCTGCGGGATGATCTGGGTCGGATTGATGTCCTCGTGCACCACGTAATAGTGGGCCTTGATCTGCTCGAAGTCGATCGTGTCCCCGAAGCCGGGCGTCTGGAACAGGTCCCGTGCGTAGCCCCAGAGCGCGGGCATCTCGGTGAGCTTGTTCCGGTTGCACTTGAAGTGGCCGTGGTAGACGGGATCGAATCGGGCCAGCGTGGTGAACAGGCGGACATCGGCCTCGGTGATGGTGTCGCCCATCAGGTAGCGGCGGGTGCTCAGCCGCTCCTCCAGCCAGTCCATCGCGGTCCAGAGCCGGTCGTAGGCCTTGTCATACGCTTCCTGCGAACCTGCGAAGCCGCACCGGTAGACGCCGTTGTTGACCTCGGTGAAGACCCGCTTGTTGACTACCGCCATCTCCTCGCGCAGATGCTCCGGGTAGAGGTCCGGGGCGCCCTCGCGGTGATACTCGGTCCACTCCGTGGAGAAGTCCAGCGTGATCTGCGGGTAGTTGTTGGTGACGACGGCGCCCGAAGCCACCTCAACGATCGCCGGCACGGTGATGCCGCGCGGGTAGTTGGGGAAGCGCTTGAAGTACGCCTCCTGCAGACGCTCGATGCCGAGCACCGGGTCCTTGCCGCCGTCGTCAAGGTCGAAGGTCCAACTGCGCACGTCATGCGTCGGACCGGGCATGCCGATGGAGATGACGTCTTCGAGCCCGAGCAGCCGGCGCACGATGATGGTGCGGTTGGCCCAGGGGCAGGCACGCGCCGCGACCAGCCGGTAGCGGCCAGGTTCCACCGGCCAGCGGCCCTCGTTCGGGTTGTCCCCGCCGCGAAGGATCCGGTCCTCGATGTAATGGGTGTCCCGGTTGAACTCCTCGCCCGTATGCACGTAGGCGCCCTTGGTGCTGAATTCGGTGGAAGCTTGGCTTTGGCTCATGGCTTCAGCCTAGCGCCCGCCGGGGACAGTCCGCCGGGATGGCCGCGTTCCTGCCACGCCCGGCGCCGCAGGTGGCGGAAAGTGTGATGTGGATCGCTAGAGTGGGGGCGTTGGGGTCCCCGTCCGCGCCGCCGGCCCAGCCGGCACCACTCGTACCTGAAGGAGATTCTGCATGTCCACGGTGAACCAGCAGGGCCGCCGCAATCCGGTCTCGGCCATGATGCGGCCCGTCAACAGTCTGGTGGAACGTTTTATCCCCAGCGCCCTCGTGTTCGGCATCGTCCTGACCCTGATCGTCGCCTTCCTCGCGCTGGCCCTGACCGACGCCGGTCCGGTGGAGGTGGTGAAGGGCTGGGGCGACGGGCTCTCCGGGCTGCTGGCCTTTATGACCCAGATGGCGCTGGTCCTGCTGCTGGGGCACACGCTGGCCAACACCCGCCCGGTCCGGAGGCTGCTGGCCTTCCTCGGCGGGCTGCCGCGCGGCCCGGTGCAGGCCTACGTCTTCGTATTCGTGGTGGCGGCAGTGGCTTCGCTGATCACCTGGGGCCTCGGGCTGGTGGTCGGCGCGCTGCTCGCGAAGGAGGTGGCGGCGCAGCTGCGGGCCAAGGGCGTTCGGCTGCACTTCCCCATGCTGGTGGCCGCAGGCTTCTCGGGTTTCGTGGTCTGGCACATGGGCTACTCCGGCTCCGGGCCGCTGACCGCCGCCACCGACGGTTCCTTCATCGCCGAGCAGCTGGGCCGCACCGTGCCGATCAGCGAGACCACCTTCTCCCTCTGGAACATCCTGGCCGCGCTCGCCACGGTCATCGTCGTCGGCTTGGCCCTGGCCGCCGTGGCTCCCCGCGGCGACGACAAAATCATTGAACTCGAAATCGATGCCCGGGACACCGGCGTCGACATTGACGAAGACGTGGTGACCCCGGCGGACCGCCTGGATGCGAGCCGGATACTGACCGCCGTCGTCGGACTGGCCCTGGTCGCCTACCTCACGATCCACTTCGCGCAGGGCGGCTCGCTGACGCTGGACATTGTGAACTGGTCCTTCCTGGCGCTGATCTTCCTGCTGGTCCGCAACCCGTTCGAGCTGATGGCGCTGGTCAAGAACGCCGCTTCCAACGTCGGAGACATCCTGCTGCAGTTTCCGCTCTACGCCGGCATCCTCGGGATCATGACCGCGTCCGGCCTCATCACGGTGTTCTCGGACCTGTTCGTCAGCATTTCCACGCCGCAGACCTTCGGCGTGCTGGCGCTGCTCTCGGCCGGCCTGGTCAACTTCTTCGTGCCCTCCGGCGGCGGCCAGTTCGCCGTGCAGGCGCCGATCATGCTCGATGCGGCCGAGCGGCTCGGCGTGGATCCGTCCGTGCCGATCATGGCGGTGTCCTACGGCGACCAATGGACCAACATGGTCCAGCCATTCTGGGCGCTGCCGCTGCTGGCCATCGCCGGGCTCAAAATGCGCGACATCCTCGGCTACACTACGGTCACGCTCATTGCCTCCGGGCTGGTTTTTGCCGTCACCCTGCTGATCGTCGGGGCGGGGTAGCCAGGCCGTTTCCTCGGGCCCTGGCCGCTGATGCCGCAAGGGCGTTCCGCCCACCGGGTGGCACGCGGAACGCCCTCGGCGCAAAAACGGGCTAGCTCTTGTCGGCGGCGTCCGCGCCTTCGGCCAGCATCGGCAGGAAGGTGTCCAAAGCCCAGGGCAGGCTCAGCGGCGACGCCGCGGAGATGGACAGCGTCAGCGTGTTGTCGGAGTCCGCCACCAGCGCGCCCTTTTCGACGGCGGGAATCTGGCCGAGCAGCGGGTCATCCAGTACCTGCTGCTTGGTTTTGGCATCCGGAACCCAGGTCACGAAAACGTCGGACTCCAGCTCGTTGGCCTTCTCCTCGGACCACGGCAGGAAGAATTCCTCGGAGTCGCCGGTGGCCTCGGTGACCACATCGGCCTGCTTCATGCCGATGCTGCTCAGGAACTTCGGCCGGTTGTCGTTGGCGGTGTAGACATTCACGGCATCGCTGGCCGCGGGGTCGAGGTTGCCGTAGATGAAGGTCTTGCCGGCCAGCTGCGGGTACTCCGCGGCCTTCTCGTCGATCGTGGCCTCGGTTGTGGCGATCAGCTCCTCGGCCTCGGCGCTCTTCCCCAAGGCCTTGCCGATCATCTCGGTCGAGGTCTGCCAGTCCGTGCCGTAGGCGGTCTCCGGGTACGCGACAACGGGCGCGATCTTGGAGAGCGTGTCGTAGTCCTCCTGGGTCAGGCCCGAGTAGGCGGCCAGAATGACGTCCGGCTCCAGCGCGGCGATCTCGTCAAACGCGATGCCGTCCGTCTCGGAGTACTGCTTCGGCGCCTTATCCGAGCCGGCGCCCGCACCCAGTTCCTCGAGCTTGGCGTCCTTCCACGGGGTGGAGCCGTTCTCGTTGCCGCCCCACTCCACCTTCGGCATCCCCACGGGAACGACGCCGAGGGCCAGGGAGACGTCGTCGTTCACCCAGGAGACGGTCGCCACGCGCTGGGGCTGTTCGTCAATGACCGTTTCGCCATAGGCATGCTCGATCGTGACGGGGAAGGCAGCGTCGGATGCGGCTGCCGTCCCGCCTTCCGACGCTCCGCCCGCGGGTCCGGTGGAGCAGGCAGTGAGGGACAGCAGGACGGCGGCGGCCGCAGCAGCTGCGCGCAATCGGGAAAGGGCCAACGGTGGCCTCCTTGACTCAAGTGACGGGAACAAAGTAAGGGTAGCCTACACTCAGCCTCATTAGGGAAACGTTTTGTTGCGTATTAGGTCGAGTGAACCTGACCGACCGGGGAATGCCTCAGTCCGCGCCGATTGCCGCGGCATCCGCCGGCACGACTTGCGGGTCCGCCGGCGCCTCGGCCCGCCGGAAGATCAGCAGGCCCGCGGCGACAATGCAGCAGCCGGCGGCCACAAAGAACGGGGCACTCATGCTTCCCAGCCAGGTGGCAACATGTGCAACCAGGATGTGCTAAGCAAGTCCGATGCCCCCAAAGCCTCACGACCGGCCCGCCGGCGTCGTTGTACTGGGAGAGAATGGGACAAGCCCGCGAGCATGGATCAGGGAGCATCAGGACAATGAGCCGCACGTACACCACCATGGACACGCCGGTCGGCGAGCTGACCATGGTCGCCGAGGACGGCGCGCTGACGGCCCTCTATTTCCCCTCACACAAGCGGCTGCCGGACCCTTCGGAGTTCGGCGAGCGGACCGACCGGGGCTTCGAGGAGGCGAAGGCCCAGCTCACCGAGTACTTCGCCGGCGAGCGCCGGGAGTTCTCCCTTCCGCTGGCGCCGAAGGGCGATGCCTTCCAGCAGAAGGTCTGGGCGCTGCTGTGCGCCATCCCGTACGGACAGACACGCTCCTATGGCCAGCTGGCCGCCGAGCTCGGGGATCCGCATTTGGCGCAGGCCGTCGGCAGGGCGAATGGGCGGAACCCGCTGTCCATCGTGGTGCCCTGTCACCGGGTGGTCGGCGCGGACGGGTCGCTCACCGGTTATGCGGGCGGGCTGGAGCGCAAGCGCTTCCTGCTGGAGCTGGAGGAGTCGGACGAGGCCAAGGCCGCGAAACTTTTCTGATTGAGTCACTCACGCAACCGCGCCGAAGAGCGTCTACAGGATGTGCAGATGAAACCGTTCGAGCAGCTGGTCATTGACCACGGCGCCATGGTGCTGCGCGTCTGCCGGCTCATGGTCGGACCCGGCGCGGACGCCGACGATGCCTGGTCGGAAACCTTCCTGTCCGCCCTGAAGGCCTACCCCCTCCTGCCCGCCGACGCCAACCACGAAGCCTGGCTGGTGACAATCGCCCGGCGCAAAGCCATCGACTTGCTCCGCAAGCGGTCCAGGACTCCGATTCCCGCGGAACACCTGCCGGAGCGGCCGTCCACGCTGGGCATCCCGGGAAACAACGACGACGAACTGCGCCAGGCCGTCGCGGCACTGCCCCTGCGCCAGCGCGAGGCCGTGGCACTTCACTACCTCGCCGGCCTGCCCTATGCCGAGGCAGCGGCATTGACCGGTTCCTCTGCCGATGCGGTCCGGCGGGCGGCGTCGGACGGCATCGCCAAGCTGCGGGCCCGTTACGGCGCGCTTGAGAACTCCACGGAAGGAGCCCTGCGATGACTTCCCACTCCACCCCCGCCCTGCTGCCCGCCCGAGCGGACCGGACCGGGCCGGCGTTGCCGGAACCGCTGGACCGGCTGAGCATTTTTGAGGCCGCACTACTGGAGCAACTACACGGCAGGCTGGAGTCCGCCGCCCTCGAGTCCGACCTGCTCGATGTCGCCTACACAACGGTCGACACTCCGCTCGGCCCCCTGCTGCTGGCGGCGACACGGCAGGGCCTGGTCCGCGTCGCCTTCGCGAACGAGGACCACGACGTGGTCCTGGCAGCGCTGGCCGCTGTCGTGAGCCCGCGGATCCTGCGCGCCCCGGAGCGCCTGGCAGAGGTAACCCGCCAACTGGAGGAATACTTCGCGGGGCGCCGGCACGCGTTCGACCTGTCACTGGACCGGCGGCTGTCCAGGGGCTTCCGGCTCAGCGTGCACCAGCACCTGCCCCTGATCCCGTACGGCCGCACCGAGAGCTATGCGCAGGTGGCGGCGGCGGTCGGAAACCCGAAGGCGGTGCGGGCCGTCGGCAGCGCCTGCGCCACCAACCCGCTGCCCGTCATCGTCCCCTGCCACCGTGTCCTGCGCTCGGACGGCTCCGCGGGCGGCTACCTCGGCGGCCCGCAGGCCAAGACCTGGCTGCTCAACCTTGAGGCCGCCGCGTGAACGCGCTCTTCGAAGCCGGACGCGGCGAACCGCGCGAGGTGTCCCCCGGCGCCGTGCATATCCCCGGCTGGCTCAGCCTTGACCAGCAACGCGCGCTGGTGGAAGCGTGCCGTGAGTTCGGCCGGGGTCCGGTACCGTACCGCGCCGCGAAGCTGCCCGGCGGCCACGAGATGAGCGTGCGGACCCTCTGCCTGGGCTGGCACTGGGCTCCCTATAAATACACCCGGACCGCCGAGGACGTGAACGGGGCGCACGTGCTCGGCTTTCCACCGTGGCTAGCGGACTGGGGACGCCGGGCCCTGGCGGATGCCTACGGAGATCCGCAGGAGGGCGACTATGAGCCCGGCACCTATGAGCCCGACACCGCGCTGATCAACTTCTACGAGGACACGGCAAAGATGGGCATGCACCAGGACAAGGACGAGCGGGCCGGCTTCCCCGTCGTCTCGCTCAGCGTCGGAGATGACTGCCTGTTCCGGTTCGGCAACACGGAGACCCGGACCCAGCCGTACACGGACATCCGGCTGCGGTCCGGAGACCTCTTCGTCTTCGGTGGCCCCGCACGGTTCGCGTACCACGGCGTGCCCCGCATTTACCCCGGCACCGCGGATCCGGAATGCGGGCTCACCGGCGGCCGGCTCAACCTGACCATGCGTGTGACAGGGCTGTCCTGACAGGCCAGAGATCCAAGATCAAGGAGAATCAAGGACATGGAGAAGACGGTTTCCGGCGTTGTGCTCGGTGAGGACGGCCTTGCGCGGCCGGCCTGGGCTGCAACCGACCCGCTGATGCGCGAGTACTACGACACGGAGTGGGGCGTGCCGGTGCGCGGCGAGCAGGCGGTCTTCGAGCGGATCAGCCTCGAGGGGTTTCAGGCCGGCCTGTCCTGGGCGACCATCCTGCGCAAGCGCCCGGCCTTCCGCGCCGCCTTTCACGACTTCCAGGTGGACAAGGTCGCGGCCTTCACGGAGAAAGATGTCGAACGGCTGCTGCAGGACGCCTCCATCGTCCGCAACCGGGCCAAGATCAGCGCCGTCATCACAAACGCAAACGCCGCCATCGCCCTGCGTGCCGACGGCGGCCTGAGCGACTTCGTCTGGTCCTTCCAGCCTCCCGTGACTCCAGTTCCACGGCATATCGGCGAAGTCCCGACGACATCCGAGGAATCCGTCGCCCTGTCCAAGGCCCTGCGCAAACGCGGATTCGCCTTTGTCGGGCCGACGACGATGTTCGCCCTGATGGAGGCGATCGGCATGATCGACACCCATCTGGTCGACAGCCACCGCCGCGGCAGTTCGGGCCTCTGGACCTGACCTGTCACAAAGGAGCAGCCGTGCCGTCCGGCGATGGTGAAGCGTGCCACAATGAGTGGCAGATGCGCCGGGAACGGACCCGGCCTTCTCCGGCACGGCAAAGAGGCCGTCCCGGTGACGCTGAACGTTCCGCCGTTAAGGAGAAGACGTGACCATTCTCGTTGCCTACGCCCCGCGCCCGGAAGGCCGCGCCGCCCTCGCCAAGGGCATCCAGATGGCCACCACCCAGAACGAGAAGCTCCTGGTCGTCAATGCCAGCACAGGCGGGCCGCACAAGGACCCGGCCCTGGCCGACAGCCATGACACTGACTGGGTCAAGCGCGAACTGAATAACTCGGGCCTGGATGCCGAGTTCAGGCAACTGGTCCGCGGGAAGGACGCCGTGGAGGAGATCCAGGACCTGACCGAAAGCCTGCCCGCCTCCCTGCTGATCATCGGCCTGCGCAAGCGCTCACCGGTGGGCAAGCTGATCATGGGCAGCACGGCCCAGCAGATCCTGCTGACCGTGGACTGCCCGGTGCTGGCCGTCAAAGCCCGCTAGGTGCACCTGCGGCTCCAGCTGACGGCCCCGTTCGACGGGCCTGCCCTGCTGGCTGCGCTCGCCGCGCACGCCGTTCCCGGGCTCGAGTCGGTAGACACCGCCGGGGGCACCTGCACCCGACTGTTCGCCTCGCCCGCCGGGCCCGTCCTCGGCACCGTGTCCCTCGGACCGGCCGGCACGCACCTTGAGCTGGAGACCCGGGACAGTGCAGCCGCCTCCGCTGTCACCGCTGCCGTGCGCCGGTGGCTTGATCTGGACCTCGATCCAGCAGCGGTGGCCGCGGTTCTGGGAGCGGATCCGCGGGTCGGCCCGCTGGTGACAGCCCGCCCGGGACTCCGCATCCCGGGCTACGTGGACGGCTTCGAAGGGGCGGTCTGCACGGTGCTGGGCCAACAGGTGTCGCTCGCCGCCGCCCGCACCTTCGCCGGGCGACTGGTTGCCGCCTTCGGCACCGGCCATCCCTCCGGCCTTCACGCCTTCCCCTCGCCGGAGGGCCTTGCTGCCGCGGGACCCGACGCCGTCCGGGCCGCGGTCGGCCTGACCGGTTCCCGCGCCCGGACCGTTCATGCCCTGGCCGAAGCCTGCGCCGCGGGCCTGGACATCTCGCCGGAAGGCGAGCACCGCCTGGTCCGGCGCGAGCTGCTAAAGCTCCCGGGCGTTGGCCCGTGGACGGCCGACTACCTCGCCATGCGCGCCCTGCATGACCGCAATGCCTTCCCCGAGGGCGACCTGGTGCTCCGGCGGGCCCTCGGGCTGGAGTCAGTCAAGGAAGTCAGGGCCCACGGCTCGGCCTGGTCACCGCTGCGCGCCTACGCCGTCTTCCATCTCTGGACGGCGCACGCCTACCTTCCATGACCGGCCGGTTCCAAGCCTCCCCGCAGTCCGGTCGGCGGGCGGAACTCAGAGGCGGTAGTACGCGGCCAGTTCCGCTTCCTGCTCGGGAGAGAGACCCTCTTCGGCATCGATGTCGAGGTTTGGCGAATCCTTGATTGTGTCGCCGTCGTACGCCACATGGACGTCGGTTCCTTCGACGCGGGCGCCGGCCATGGGCACGAAGCGGGGCTTGGTCTCCAGCAGGCCCAGTGTCACGGTAATCCAGGCGATCCGGCCCGATCCGCGGTCGCGGTGCACCTGGCCGACCTGCCCAAGTTTATGTCCTTCGCTGTCCCACGCGGTGGCGTCCTGCAGCTCGTGGATGTCTTCGTTCATTCGAATGCTCCTTAATAACCGCAACGGCACTTCCCCACTAGGAAGCCTGCTGAGTAACGAACCTAGCAGCAGGTTCGGACTTGTCAACGGTTTCGCCTCAGCGGGGCACTCCCGAGCGGTTGCCGTGGTGGCGCAGGAACAGGGCGAGCACCACGCAGAGCGCGTAGCCCGCGCCGACGAGAACCCAGCCGGTATTGAAGTTGCCCGTGGATTCCAGCAGCAGGCCGGTCAGCAGCGGCCCGGTGGCGAACCCGGCGTACATCCCCATCGAAACCACGCCGGTGGCCGCGCCGACGCGGGCGGCAGGAACAACCCTCATCACACCGGCCATGATCACGACATTGGTGCCAAGGATCGTAGCCCCGTGCAGGACCACACCCAGCCAGAGCAGCGCGGGAGCATCGAACTCGCCCGCGCCCAGCAGCGCAGCGGCTCCGAGCACTGCGCCGAGTCCCAGCATGATCAGCAACGAAGAGGCCCGCACGCCTCTCGCCATCTGTCGGCCCCAGAGGATGCGGGACGTCACGCCGACAACACCGGAGACGCCGGCGGCGATGCCGCCCAGCAGCAGGGAGAAACCCAGTTCCCGAACCGTGAAGAGCGGCAGGTAGACGTTCGTCGCCTGCATTCCCAGGCCGGACAGCAGGGCGTAGCTGGCGAAGAGCCAGACCGCGAGCGGGAACCCTTTGCCCGGAGCCGCGGCCGGTGCCGCCCGCGCGGCGGGAGGCCCCGGCGTCGTTATGGGCTTTTCGTCCGGAAGGCGGCGCAATCCGTAGAACAGAAGGGCGAGTGCGACGACGGCAGCGAGCCCCGTGGCGCCCTGCCACCCGACCCAGAGTGACATCACGGGGAAGAACAGGCCGGAGAAGAGCTGGCTGCCCTGCACCCCGGACTGCTTGACCCCGATCCACCCCGGACGTTTCGGCGGCGCCACGTTGTCGATGATGATCCGGTTGGTGGTGGGGTTCGATATTGCCTGCGCGGGGCCCGCGAGGACGGCCGCGACCAGCAGGACCCAGTAATGCGGGGCCAACGCGCCGACCACCAAGGCCAGCGCGGTGCCACCGAAGATCAGGATCAGCTGGGCGCGGCTGGAGATCCGGTCGCTGAGCCGGCCCAGCCACATGCTGGACACGGCGGCGCTGGCGAAGATCGCCGTCGCCAGCAGGCCGAACTGGCCCTCGGTGATGCCCAGGTCCTCGATGATCAGCGGGCTCGTCGCACTCAACCCGTAGTTCAGCAGCGGGCCGACACCCATGGCGCAGGTGAGGACAAACAAGAGGGCGCCGGCGGGCTGCTTGGTCATGTGCTGAGGATCTCCTGGTTCGTGGAGCGCGGCTGCCCCGTTATGCAGGGTACCCGCACGGGCAGCCGCGGCAGGAACCCGCGCCCCGGCCCCGGCTGCCGCGTTTCGCCTAGCGGCGAGGCTAGGATCAAACCGTGTCCCCACGGCGGGGACCTGTTGTTGGGGGAAGATCGCGTGGGGACTCGCTGGATGGAGCGCTCCGGCTCCAAGTCGATGGTTCGGTTCCGGCGTGCCCGGGCCGTGCTCATTCTGGTTATCGTGTTCTGGATCTGGCTGCTCTTGGGCGGGGCCGGCGGGCTCGATGCCTTGGCCGAATCGCCAAAGGCGCTGGTCCTGGTGCTCTACGCGAGCGCCGTCGTCGTCCCCGTATCCGCTCTCGCCGGGCTCACGGCCGGCGCCATAATGCTGGCCGAATGGCCCCGGCGGAGCGACTGGGCGGCAGGCCGGGCCTGGGTCTCGGTGCTGGCCCGGACAGTGGCCCCGGCCCGCGTGACGTTGGTCCGCCTGCCGACGTTGGTCCGCCTGCCGACGCTTGTCCGCCTGCCGACGTTGCGGCGCATCGCTGCGCTGGTCCGGGTGCCTGTGCCGCCGCGCCCGTCCGCATCTCCGCGGCTGGCCAATTCCGCCGCGGACCCCATGCTTGCCAGCCGGCGGCCAGCTCCCAAGGCTGCGACCGAACCGGCCCAGGACCCAGCCACTCCTCGGACCATTGTCCCGGCCCGGCCGCCCCGAATGCCCGCCGGTATCCCTGCACCACCGGTCCGGCTTCCGGGGCCACCCACCCGGATGCCCGCGCCGCCGACTTGCCCGCCGAGCATCGGAACCGCCGGGAATGCCCGGAAGGACGGCAGCAGCGCGACCTGAGCCGGGTGGCCGGCAGCGCGACCTGAGCCACGTGGCCGGCAGCACCGCTCCATGGGCCGGTTCGCTGGCAGCAGCCTCCCAGGCACGGGGCCAGTACCGCTGCGCGACCCGCCCCGGTGACCGGACAATAATGGGCGGGATGCCACGCAGGTGTGGGCTGGAATGCGGCACACTTCACTGGCCTGGGTGGTAGGATTCACCCCTCTTTCGCGCAGGGCGGACGTTGGCGGCTCGTAAAATTGAAGTGCCCCCACTATCCAGGCCGGCACCCCTTCTTACACACTTTCCGGGAGACCCCTATGCTTCGCACCCGTCAGCGTGTGGGCCACGACATCCTGCTGGCCCGCCACGGAAACACCATCACCAGCATGCGCCTCGACCGGCGCACCAACTCCGTTGTTGCGCTGCTGGACGACGGCCGGGTGGACCGGGCCCCGAACCTGATCTCCCCCGACATGCCGGAGACGGTGGGGTTTACGGGCCTGACCGCTGACGACCGCAAGCTGCTGGGCATCATGACGGGTGCCTTCGCGGGCCTGGGCGCGCTGATGGTCGGCGGCGTGCTGGCCATGGTCCAGTTCGGCCAGCAGCTCGGCCTCACTGAAGCGGCCGCCTACATCCCGCAGTCAGCCGGCTTCTGACCGGCAGCTGCGGCTACGGGGCGGGCATGCCGCCGTTGACGTTGAGCGTCTCCCCCATCACGTAGCTGGACTCGGAGGACGCGAGGAACACGTAGGCCGGAGCCAGCTCGGTCGGTTGGCCGGCACGCCCGATGGGCGTCGACTTCCCGAACTCCGGCAGTTCCTCCTTGGGCTGGCCGTCGCTGACCTGCAGCGGCGTCCAGAACGGTCCCGGCGCAACCGCATTGACGCGGATCCCGCGCGGTGCCAGTTGCTGGGCCAGGCCCTTGGTGAAGTTGTTGATCGCGCCCTTCGTCGCCGCATAGTCGATCAGCGTGGGCGAGGGCATGTATGCCTGGATCGACGTCGTGTTGATGATCGAGGATCCCGGCTCGAGGTGCGCTAGCGCAGCCTTGGTGATCCAGAAGAACGCGTAGATGTTGGTCTTGAACGTCCGGTCGAACTGCTCGTCGCTCAGGTCCTCGAGCTTCTTCACGGCGATCTGCCGCCCCGCATTGTTAACGAGGATGTCCAGCCCGCCGAGGCCGTCCGCCGCGCGCTGGACCACGTCGCGGCAGGTCGCCGAATCCGTCAGGTCGCCCGGCAGCTGCACCACCTTGCGGCCTTCCTTTTCGATCAGCTCCGCGACGACCTTGGCATCCTCCTCCTCTTCCGGCAGGTAGGACATCGCCACGTCGGCCCCCTCGCGGGCAAAGGCGATGGCAACCGCGGCGCCGATGCCCGAGTCCGATCCCGTGATCAGCGCCTTGCGCCCCTCCAGCCGGCCGGTCCCGCGGTAGGTATCCTCGCCGCGGTCCGTGTGCGGGACCAACTCCTTGTCCAGCCCCGGTTCCGGCTGGTCCTGTTCGGGCGGCTCGATGCTGGGGTAGCGCGTGACGGGATCCTGGAAGGTGTACTGGTCCTGGGCCATGGGACGGCTCCAATCTGCCTCGGAATTGGTAAGCTTACTTACCAGCCTAGGGGGAGCCGTCCCGCTGTCAACGCCCTGCCCGGAATCAGGCTCCGACCCGCGAGAGGAGCGCCGCGACGGCGGCCTCGACTCCGGTGGAGAGCGTCGGCTCCATGACAGGCCCGAAGAACGGCGAGTGGTTGACCGGCACCGACCCGCTGGCCAGCGTCTCTTCGGAGTGCCCGCCGAAGAACCAGAAAACGGAAGGGACATCGATGGCTTCGGCCAGCGTGCCGAAGTCTTCGGAGCCCATCAGCGGCTCCACCTCGCTCACGTTCGCTTCCCCCAGCGCTCCGCGAAGGGCCTCCACGGCCGCGGCGGTGGCAGCAGGATCGTTGTAGTTCCGCGGGAAGGTGTAAAGCTCCTCGATGGTCGGCTCCGGCGCGTTCGAGGCCTCGGCCTCCGCCTTGATGATGCGCCGGAGCGCTGCGAGGACCCGGCCGCGCACGTCGTCGTCGAACGTCCGGATGTTGAGCGTGAACTCGGCCGAGGCGGGAATGATGTTTTCCTTCAGCCCGCCGTGGAAGGTTCCCACGGTAACGACGGCGGCGCGCCGGGGATCGATTTCCCGGGAGACAATCGTCTGGATCCGGGTGATTATGTGCGCTCCAAGCACGATGGGATCGACGGCGTCCTGCGGCTGCGAGCCGTGCGACTGCTTCCCGTACAGCGTCACCTTCCAGGAGTCAGCCTGGCTCATGGTGTGCCCCGCGGCGTACTGGATGGTCCCGGCCAGGCCGGGCATCACGTGCTGGCCGAAGATTACCTCGGGCCTGGGCGCCTTGGACCACAGCCCGTCCTCCACCATGGCCTTGGCTCCGGCCGCGGTCTCCTCCCCGGGCTGGAAGATGAACACGATCGTGCCGGACCAATGGCTTTTCGCTCCCGCGAAGAGCTCCGCCACGGTCAGCAGCGCCGCGGTGTGGGTGTCATGTCCGCAGCCGTGCATCACCGGGACCTCGGTCCCGTCCTCCAGGGCGCCTGTGGCGGTACTGGCATAGGGCAGTCCCGTGTCTTCCCGGATCGGCAAGCCGTCGGTGTCCGCCCGGAAGGCGACCGTCGGCCCCTCCCCGTTGCTCAGGATACCCACGACGCCGGTACCGCCACAGGCGAAGGTCTCCAGCCCGCAGGCCCGGAGCCGCTCGTCGACCAGCGCCGCGGTCTTGTGCTCCTGCATGGACAGTTCGGGGTGCGCGTGGAGGTGCCGGTACAGGTCGTGCAGGCGGTCCTGCTGGTCGGCGGTCAGTCGGAAGTGCTGGGGCAGCGATGTCATCAGGGGTTCTCTCCTACGGAAGGGACGTAATGCAGTCAGGCTACGACGGCGGAGGTGCGCTTGCGGGCAAACCACGCGATGAAGATCGTGCCGATCACGGAAAGGGCCGTGGACATCATGGTCAATCCGGGCACCAGCGGCAGGAGGACGAACTGGACGACCAGGACGACGCCGAACGCGATCAGCGTCGGCCGCAACTGCTTCATGGACACGATGGCCTGGACGATTACGGCGCCCATGACGGCGGGCAGCACGTACAGGCGCGCCACGGCAATGAGGTCCTCGGGGATGACGCTGATCAGCCAGGTGCCCAGGAGGCCGACGAAGACCAGCAGGGACGTCAGGTGGACGGCCGCGGCGCCGCAGATCGCCATCACGGCGGCAAGATCGCCGCGCTTGGTTCCGGGCTTGGCGCCGATGTTGGCCTGCGCGACCAACGCCGAGGGCAGCAGCTTGTTGGAAATGTTGCCGATCATGAAAGCCTGGTACATGGCGGCCGGGCCGAGGATCGGGAAATAGGTCAGCGGCTCCACCAGCCAGATGACGAAGAAGGTGCCCGCCACGGCGGCGAACGCCGTCCAGAGCTGGGACGTTGCCACGTCCAGGTTGCCGAACACAACGAGGTACATCGGGCCGGCCAGCGAGATGATGAGTCCGGCGATCATGGTCAGGCGTCCCCAGCGGGACGTGGTGCGGTCGAATTCGTCGAGGCTGGCGGTGCTGGCCTCGGTGATCAGCGATGTCGACATGGGAGGAGTCCTTTTCGGTTCTGGTGGATTAGGCGACGGGACCGAGGCCGGCGCCGTGGGCAAAGTAGGCAACGGCCAGGCCGGCGAGGATCGCGAATCCCAGACCCCATTCGCGCAGCCAGTTCTTGGCGAGCTTTTTGGACAGGAAGACGCACAGTCCCATCACGGCCGCCGCGGACAGCAGCGTCACCACGTGGGCGGCGCTCTTGGGCAGTTCCGCGGTGCCCAGGGAGATGAAGGCAGCCAGCAGCGCCGCCGCGGGCACCACCGTCATGATCGCCGGATTCACCTTGGCTAGCTTGTGTCCGCCTCGCTTGAGGATCGGAGTGAAGATCAAAGTGGCCAGCATCCACATCGCGCCGCCCAGGCTCATCGCGAAGAAGGCCACGGCGAAGACCTGCTGTGTGTAGGTGTCGGCGCCCAGGGCGGCGCCCATCGTGGTCGCGGAGATATTGGCTGCACCCGTCTCGTAGGCGGCCGATCCGATCAGGCCGATACGGACCAGCACCGCCGGCGTGCCGAACAGGGCCAGCAGCGCCACCGCCACCAGCACCACGGCCAGCGACGGGCCGATGGCGGCGATCGCGCCGGAGCGGAAGGACGTCTTGAGTTCCGCCTCTGTCATGCCGGCCGCGGGTGCAGCCTTGCGGGCGGCGCGGATGTAGATCACCGACTGGATGATGATCACCGCGAAGACGCCGAGACCGCAGATCCACAGGATCGGCGAGTTGGCGACCGCCAAAATGTCCGTGGAGCTTCCGTCCAAGGGTAGGGCGAGAGGTGTCATGATGCTCTTCTCCGTGTGCGAAGCCGTGGGGTACGTACTGAAAACTGACTTATAGTCTGCAGTGATGTGCCCCACACGGAGATAAATCGCTGATAATATGCACTGAGACCCCGAAGGATCGAAAAAACGATCAGGAGCCCCATGGAACTGGACGAGGAGGACTTGCAGCTCATCAACGCGCTGCAGATCGGGCCGCGCCTGCCCTGGACGCAGCTGGGCGAAGTGCTGGACCGGCATCCGACGTCGCTGGCGGCCCGCTGGGACCGGCTCACCTCGGCCGGAGTGGCGTGGATCAACGCGCATCCGCTGGGCGACCCGCAGCAGATGACCCTGTCGTTCCATGATGTGCAGTGCGATCCCGCCCGCCGCCAGGAGGTTGCGGCCGCCGTGGCCCTGCTGCCGGATGTCTTCACCATTGAGGAGTGCCACCGCAACCGGGACATGATGCTCACCGTCATCACGCCCAGCACCACCTGGCTGGCGGAGTCCGTCTATCCGCAGCTGGACCGCATCCCCGGCCTCATCCGCTACCAGTCATCCTTCTGTACCAAGCTCCATTACGGCGCGGCCGACTGGCAGTTGGGCGCACTCTCCCCCGGCCAGGTGCGGAGGCTGCGGGAGCTGGGCGCGCCGCCGGAGCAAAACCACGGGCCGCTTCCAGCCACCTACCGGGACATCATCCAGCAGCTGGCCCGCAACGGCCGGGCCACGGCGGCGGACATCGCCGAGGCCACGGGGCTGCATCCGGCGACGGCCCGGCGGCAGTTGCAGCGCATCCTCAGCAGCCGGACCATGACCTTCCGCTGCGAGGTGGCCCACAGCCTCGCGGGCTATCCGATTGTCTGCCAATGGACCGGGCGGCTGCCGGCAGGCGACCACGACGAGGCGGCGCGTGTGCTGGCCGGCCTGGGCGGACTGCGCCTGTGCGCCTCGACGACCGGGGCCACCAACTTCATGTTCTTGATGTGGCTTCGCCGCCCGGCGGACATCATGGCCGCAGAGCGCTCCATCGGGGAGCTGATCCCGCGGCTGGACCTGGTCGAGAGCGTCGTCGTCGCCAGGATCCCCAAGCGCGTGGGCTGGATGCTCAATCCGGACGGAACGGCGAGCGGGGACGTCGTGGTCCCGGGCGAGGCCTGGTAGGCCGGTCCGCCCGGGACCATAGGGGACGCAATGCCCCTTCAGCGCGGCGTCAGCACTCCACCACGTTGACGGCCAGGCCGCCCATCGCGGTTTCCTTGTACTTGTCGCTCATGTCCTTGCCGGTCTCGCGCATGGTGATGATGACCTCGTCCAGCGAAACCCGGTGCGTGCCGTCGCCCCAAAGCGCCATCTTGGCCGCATTGACGGCCTTGGCGGCGCCGATGGCGTTGCGCTCGATGCACGGCACCTGCACGAGTCCGCCGATCGGATCGCAGGTCAGGCCCAGGTTGTGTTCCATCGCGATCTCCGCCGCGTTCTCGACCTGCGCCGGCGAGCCGCCGAGCACCTCCGCGAGGCCGGCCGCCGCCATCGAGGACGCGGAGCCGACTTCGCCCTGGCAGCCGACTTCGGCGCCGGAGATCGAGGCCTGCTCCTTGTACAGCACGCCGACGGCGCCCGCGGCGAGCAGGAACTTCACCACGACGTCTTCGCGATCCTGCTGGGTGGCCTTGTCCATGCCGGGCGCGTAGTGCGTGGCATAGAACATGACGGCAGGGATGATGCCGGCGGCGCCGTTGGTCGGAGCCGTGACCACGCGGCCGCCCGACGCGTTTTCCTCGTTCACGGCCAGCGCCACCAGGTTGACCCATTCCTGCCAGTACTTGGGGTCCCGGTCCTTGTCTTCCTTGCGCAGCCGGTCATGCCAGTCAGGCGCACGACGGCGGACGTTCAGCCCCCCGGGCAGGGTGCCTTCGCGCTTGATCGCGGAATCCTTGCACTCCTCCATAACCTGCCAGATGTGCAGCAGGCCGGAGCGGATCTCCTCCTCCGAGCGCGAGGCCTTCTCGTTGAGCATCATGATGTCGCTGATGCCCAGGCCCGTGTTGCGGCAGTGGTCCAGGAGCTCGGCCGCCGTGCGGAACGGGTACGGCAGCTGCTCCTTCGACTCCTCGAGCTCCTCCGCGGCGGCGTCTTCCTCGCCCTCGCGGACAATGAAGCCGCCGCCCACAGAGAAGAACGTTGCCTCGTGGAGCACGTCCCCGGCGTCGTTCTTTGCTTGCAGCTTCATGCCGTTGGTGTGCCGGGGCAGCACGGTCAACGGGTGCAGGACCATGTCCTCCACCTTGTAGTCGATCGCGGCCCCGGCAGCACCGCTGACCTGGGAGCAGAGCTGCAGCCTGCCGGATTCCGCCATGTCAGCCAGGCGCGAATCGACCTCGTCGGGAAGGATCAGCTCCGGATGGAAGCCTTCCAGTCCCAGCATGACTGCCGTGAAGGTGCCGTGCCCGCGGCCGGTGGCGGCGAGCGAACCGTAGAGGTCCACCCGCAGCCCGGCCACCCGGTCGAGGACTCCGGTCGAAACCAGCTCCTCGGCGAAGACGGCGGCGGCCCGCATCGGACCCACAGTGTGCGAACTGGAGGGGCCGATGCCGACAGTGAAGAGATCGAATACGCCTACAGCCATGATGGCCTCCTAGTGCCCTTCGGTTTCCTTGGAGACCGGAGCGACGTCCGGGTACAAGGGATGTGCTTCCGCCAGGGCGTCAACCCGGGCCTTCAGGCCCGAGAGGTCCGCATCCGGACCGGCGATGAGCGCCTCGGCGATGATGTCGGCGACCTCGCGGAACGCCTCCTCGCTGAACCCACGGGTAGCCAGCGCCGGGGTGCCGATCCGCAGGCCCGAGGTCACCATCGGCGGCCGCGGGTCGAACGGGACGGCGTTGCGGTTGACGGTGATGTCGATCGCGGCGAGCAGATCCTCCGCCTGCTGCCCGTCCAGCTCGGAGTTGCGCAGGTCCACCAGGACCAGGTGCACGTCCGTGCCGCCGGTCAGGACGGTGACGCCCTTCGCGGCCACGTCCGGCTGCGACAGGCGCTCGGCGAGGGCCTTCGAACCGGCCAGGGTGCGGCGCTGGCGCTCGGCGAATTCCTCCGATGCGGCAATCTTGAACGCCACCGCCTTGCCCGCGATGACGTGCTCAAGCGGGCCGCCCTGCTGGCCCGGGAACACCGCCGAGTTGATCTTCTTGGCGATGTCCGCCTCGTTGGTCAGGATGATGCCGCCGCGCGGACCCGCGAGGGTCTTGTGCGTGGTGGACGTGACCACGTGGGCGTGCGGGACCGGCGACGGGTGCAGCCCGGTGGCGACCAGTCCGGCGAAGTGCGCCATGTCCACCATGAGGTAAGCGCCCACGGAATCGGCGATCCGGCGGAACTCGGCGAAGTCCAGCTGCCGCGGGTAGGCGGACCAGCCTGCGACGATCAGCTGCGGCTTGTGCTCCTGCGCCAGGCGCTCGACCTCGGCCATGTCGATCAGGTAGTCCTGCTCGGAGACACCGTAGGCCACGACGTTGTAGAGCTTGCCGGAGAAGTTGATCTTCATCCCGTGCGTCAGGTGGCCGCCGTGCGCCAGGTTCAGGCCCAGGATGGTATCGCCGGGCTTGATCAGCGCGTGCATGACGGAGGCGTTGGCTTGCGCGCCGGAGTGCGGCTGGACGTTGGCGAAACCGGCTCCGAAGAGCGCCTTCACCCGGTCGATCGCCAGCTGCTCGATGACATCCACGTATTCGCAGCCGCCGTAGTAGCGGCGGCCCGGGTAGCCCTCGGCGTACTTGTTGGTGACGACCGAGCCCTGCGCCTGCATCACGGCGACGGCGGTGTGGTTCTCCGAGGCGATCATTTCCAGGCCGCCCTGCTGGCGGCGCAGCTCGTTGTCGATCTGGGCGGCGATCTCCGGATCGAGGGCGCCCAGGTCAGCGTTCAGGCTGGCGCTGGTGACCGCCGTGAGTGCCTGCGTCATGCGACCTCACCGCCGTTTGCCGAAGCGTACTCGTCGGCGGAGAGCAGCGGGCCCTCTTCGGAGACCTCGACGGTGAAGAGCCAGCCCTCGCCGTACGGGTCGGAGTTCAGCAGGGCCGGGTCGTCGATGGCGGCCTGGTTGACCTCGACCACGGTTCCGGTCACCGGAGCGTAGAGGTCGGAGACGGACTTGGTCGACTCGACCTCGCCACAGGTCTCGCCCGCGCTGACGGCGGAGCCGGCCTCTGGCAGGTCAACGTAGACGACGTCGCCCAGCGCGTCGGCCGCGATCTGGGAGATGCCGACCTTAACGGGGCTGGCGCCGTCTACCCACTCGTGCTCGGCGGAGTAGCGCAGGCTGGACAGGACTTTGCTCATTGGGAGGAACCCTTTCAAACAGAAGGTGATGGAAAACGGGTGGCACCGGACGGGACCCGGCAACAAGGCTACGCGTCGGCGTTCAGCCTTGTTGCCGGATCCTGAGCCGCCGGTGGTTTTGTTACTTTTCGCGCTTGTAGAAGGGCAGGCCGACGACCTCGAAGGGCTCTGCCTTTCCACGCAGGTCGATGTCCAGCTTGGTGCCCGGCTCGGCGAACTCGGCGTCCACGTACGCCAGGGCAACCGGGTAGCCGAGGGTCGGGCTCGGCTGGCCGGAGGTAACCTCGCCGACCGTCTTGCCGTCCTTCAGCACCGGGTAGTGGGCGCGTCCCGCGCGGCGGCCGAGGCCCTTGAGCCCGACAAGCTTGCGTGCAGAGCCCTTCTCCTTCTGGGCTACCAGCGCCGCGCGGCCGACGAATTCGCCTTCCTTCTTCAGCGCGACGACGGGGCCGAGGCCTGCATCGTACGGGCTGAACTCGAGGGAGAGCTCGTTGCCGTACAGCGGCATTCCGGCCTCGAGGCGGAGGGAGTCGCGGCAGGCGAGGCCGGCCGGAACCAGGCCGTGCTCCTTGCCGGCTTCCAGCAGCGCGGTCCACAGCGCGGCGGCCTGCTCGTTCGGCACGTAGATCTCGAAGCCGTCCTCGCCGGTGTAACCGGTGCGGGCCAGCAGCAGCTTGGCCGGGGCGCCGCCCACGGTGAAGGTGACGTCCTCCGCGGCGTAGTACTTCATGTCGCTGACGACGCCGGCCTCGGCGGCCGGGACCAGCTTGTGCAGGATGTCCACCGAGTCCGGACCCTGGACAGCCACCAGGGAGGTGGCGGCCGTGGCGTTCTCCACGGTGACGTCGAAGTCCTTGGCCCGCTCGGCCATCGCCTCGAAGACCGCGTCCGCGTTGCCTGCGTTCGGCACCACGAGGTAGCGGTCGTCACCGCGCCGGTAGCTGATCAGGTCGTCGATGATACCGCCGTCCTGGTTGCAGATCAGCGAGTACTTGGCCTTGCCGACGGCGATCGCCGACAGCTTGCCCACCAGGGCGTAGTCGAGGAACTTCGCTGCGTCCGGGCCGGTGACCCATAGCTCGCCCATATGGGAGAGGTCGAACAGCCCGGCCGTCTTGCGGACGGCGTGGTGCTCGGCCAGTTCGCTGCTGTACTTCAGCGGCATCTGCCAGCCGCCGAAGTCCGTGAAGGACGCGCCGAGCTTCTGGTGCTCTTCGTACAGTGCGGTATAGCGCTGCGTGGTGGTTTCAGCATTCATGGTCTCTACGGAACCTTTTCGTTAGTTGGCCGACTCGGCGAATTCTTCGATGGGCGGGCAGGAACAGATCAGGTTCCGGTCTCCGGCCGCGCCGTCGATGCGGCCGACCGGAGCGAAGTACTTGTCCACCTTCAGGTTCGGCAGCGGGAACACGGCCTGCTCGCGGGAGTACTTGCGGTCCCAGTCGCTGCTGACCACGGCGGCCGCGGTGTGCGGGGACAGCCGCAGCGGGCTCTCCTCGACACCGAAGTCACCCTTGATGACCTGCTCGATTTCGCCGCGGATAGCGATCATGGCCTCGATGAAGCGCTCGATCTCGGCCAGGTCCTCGGACTCGGTCGGCTCCACCATCAGCGTGCCCGCCACCGGGAAGGCCAGCGTCGGGGCATGGAAGCCGTAGTCGATCAGGCGCTTGGCCACGTCCTCGGCGGTGACGCCGGACTTGGAGGTGAGCTCGCGCAGATCCAGGATGCACTCGTGGGCGACCAGGCCCTTATTGCCGGTGTAGAGCACCGGGAAGTGCTCGTTCAGGCGGGACGCGATGTAGTTCGCGGCCAGCAGCGCCGTCTTGGTGGCGTTGGTCAGGCCCTCTCCGCCCATCATGGCCACGTAGGCCCACGAGATCTGCAGCACGCCCGCGGAGCCGTACTTCGAGGCCGAAACCGGGACGCCCTTGCCTTCGTGCTCGGCCAGCGCCGCATTGCCGGGCAGGAACGGCACCAGGTGCTCCGCCACTGCGACCGGGCCGACGCCGGGGCCGCCGCCGCCGTGCGGGATGCAGAAGGTCTTGTGCAGGTTCAGGTGGGAGACGTCCCCGCCGAACTTGCCGGGCTGGGCGAGGCCGACCAGCGCATTCAGGTTGGCGCCGTCGATGTAGACCTGCCCGCCTGCCGCGTGCACGGCATCGCAGACCTGGCGGACGTCGGCGTCGTACACGCCGTGCGTGGACGGGTAGGTGATCATGATGGCAGCCAGGTTGTCCTTGTGCTGCTCGATCTTGGCGTCGAGGTCCGCGTGGTCGATCGTGCCGTCGGAAGCCGTCGCGACGACAACGACCTTCATGCCGGCCAGCACTGCCGAGGCAGCGTTGGTGCCGTGCGCGGAGGCCGGGATCAGGCAGATGTTGCGCTGCTCGTTGCCCTGGGACAGGTGGTACCGGCGGATGGCCAGCAGGCCGGCGTACTCGCCCTGCGAACCGGCGTTCGGCTGGATGGACACGCCGGCATAGCCGGTGATCGCGGACAGCCGCGCCTCCAGGTCCTCGATCAGCTCGCGCCAGCCCTGGGTCTGGTGGTCCGGGGCGAAGGGGTGGATGGTGGCGAACTCCGGCCACGTCATGGATTCCATCTCGGCCGTGGCGTTGAGCTTCATGGTGCAGGAGCCCAGCGGAATCATGGTGCGGTCCAGCGCCAGGTCGCGGTCGGAGAGGCGGCGCAGGTAGCGCAGCATCTGGGTTTCCGAACGGTGGCTGTGGAAGACCGGGTGGTTCAGGTAGGACGAGGTCCGCTGCACGGACGCATCCAACTCGAAGCCCAGGCCGGAGCCGGCCGCGGCGGCGATGCGCTCGGCGGCGCCGTCCACGCCGAAGGACTCGGCCACGGCAGCCAGGTGCTCCGCCGTCGTCGATTCACCGGTGGAAATGCCCACGTGGTCCCCGTCGATGACCCGCAGGTTGATGCCCTTGGCCTCCGCCGCGGCGATGACCTCGGCAGCCTTGCCCGGAACCTTGACGGTGAGGGTGTCGAAGAACTGCTCGGCGGCGAGTTCCAGTCCGGCGTCGCGCAGCACGGTGGCGAGCGTGCGGGCCTGCGCGTTGGCGCGCTGGGCGATGGCCTTGAGCCCCTCGGGACCGTGGTAGACGGCGTACATGCCGGACACGATGGCCAGCAGTGCCTGCGCGGTGCAGATGTTGGAGGTGGCCTTCTCGCGGCGGATGTGCTGCTCGCGGGTCTGCAGGGCCAGGCGGTAGGCCGGGCGTCCGGCGGAGTCCTTGGAAACGCCGACCAGGCGTCCGGGCAGCTGGCGCTCCAGGCCCTTGTGCACGGCCATGTACGCGGCGTGCGGGCCGCCGTAGAACAGCGGCACGCCGAAGCGCTGCGAATTGCCGACGGCGATGTCCGCGCCCTGCTCGCCGGGAGGCGTAATCAGGGTCAGCGCCAGCAGGTCGGCGGCGACGGTGACCATGGCGCCGCGTTCCTTCGCTTCGGCGATCACCTGGGTGTGGTCGGCCACGCGGCCGGAGACGCCCGGCTGCTGGAGCACGATGCCGGACAGGTCGCCCTCGGGCAGGCCGGCGGTCAGGTCGGCGACCTCGACCTCGAAGCCGAGTGCCTCGGCGCGGCCCTTGACGACGGCGATCGTCTGCGGCAGCAGGTCGGCGTCCAGGACGGTCTTGCCGTCGGCGTGCTTCTTGTTGCCGCGGCGCATGAGCAGCACGGCCTCGGCGACGGCGGTGGCTTCGTCCAGCAAGGAGGCGTTGGCGATGGCCAGGCCGGTCAGGTCCTCGACCATGGTCTGGAAGTTCAGCAGCGCTTCGAGCCGGCCCTGGGAGATTTCCGGCTGGTACGGCGTGTACGCGGTGTACCAGGCAGGGGATTCGACGACGTTGCGGCGGATGACCGGCGGCGTGATCGTGTCGTAGTAGCCCTGGCCGATCATTTGGACCGCCGTGATGTTCTTGGCTGCCAGTGCGCGCAGGTCGGCCAGCACCTCGGCTTCGCTACGGGCCGCCGGCAGGTCCAGCGGGGCCTGCTGGCGGATGTCGGCGGGAACTGCCGTGTCAACCAACTCGTCGAGGCTGGCGTAGCCAACCTGCTTGAGCATCGTCTCGGCGTCGCTGCTGCGCGGGCCGATATGGCGCTCGGCAAAAGGGGCGATGGTGGGTTGAACCGTCATGAAGGAACTCCGTTAATTGGGCTGGCATGCGTGGCACGCCATGTGGATCGGGTCCCTCCCCACTCTGTATTGGACCTGAGAGATTCCGCGGAACGAATCCGCTTGCACCGTCGGTGAGCCGGTTTCATGTGTCCGGCTGCTTTCCAGAGTTGCCTCTCCGCGGCGGTACAGGTGCCTGAGAGATTCCTGGGGAGGTATTGCTCCTACGGCGCCTGCTGACTAGCACCAGCAGGACTCTCCCGCCGCATGTCGAAGGCATGATTCAGTTATTGTCGATGTGAGCATCGTAACCGTTCCGGACCGGCCTCCACAAGAAGGTCGCCGCCCGGTGACAGCCCGTTCAGGGCAGGCCGCCGCGGGGTCTCCGCGGCGGCCTGCCGGACCGACGTGCGGGGTCAGTGCACGTCTGCGGGGCTTTCCTGCTGCGCCTCTTGCTCGCGCAGCTGGGCCCGGAACATCTCCGCCCGTGCCATGTGCACCGGACGCCGGCGCAGGATGGCCCAGGCGACGCCGAGGACGACGAACCAGAGCGGGGTCACCAGCAGCGCGGTGAGCGTGTCCGGCTGCGTGGTCAGGGCCCAGAGGACGAAGGCGAAGAACGCGAACACCACCCAGACCATCGCGATGCCGCCGGGCATCTTGAACTTGGACTCATTGTGCAGCTGCGCCCGGCGCTTCCGGAAGGCGAGGTAGCTGGCCAGGATGATGGACCAGACGAACATGAAGCAGACCGCGGAGACCGTGGTAACCATTTCGAACGCCAGGGCGATGCTGTCGCCCGCGTAGAGGAGGACGACGCCGGCGAGCAGCAGGACGCAGGACAGGAACAGTGCGTTCTGCGGAACCTTGCGCGAGGAGAGCTTGCCGAGGGTGGTCGGAGCGTCGCCTTCCTGGGCGAGGCCGAACACCATGCGGGAGGTCGAGTAGACGCCGGAGTTGGCCGAGGACATTGCCGAGGTCAGCACCACGAGGTTGACGATGGTGGCGGCCATCCCGAGTCCTGCCAGCGAGAACATGCCGATGAAGGGGCTGTGCCCGGCCTGGAACTCGGTCCACGGGGTGACGGCCATCAGGATGACCAGGGCGCCTACGTAGAAGAGCAGCACGCGGACGGGGATGGAGTTGATGGCCTTGGGAAGGTTCTTCTCCGGATCCTTGGCTTCCGCCGCCGTCGTACCCACCAGTTCGATGCCCACGAAGGCGAAGACTGCGATCTGGAAGCCCGCCACGAAGCCCATGAACTCCTGCGGGAAGAAGCCGCCGTGGCTCCACAGGTTGCTGAAGGAGGCCGGGCCGGCATCGGACTCGAAACCGGTGAAGATCATGACCAGGCCGGTGACGATCAGCGCCACGATGGCGACGATCTTGATCAGGGCGAACCAGAACTCGGTCTCGCCGAACGCCTTGACGGTGGCCAGGTTCAGCAACAGCAGGACGGCCACGGTGAACACGCCCGGGATCCAGAGCTGGATGCCCGGCACCAATTCATTGGCGTAGCCGGCGATGGCGATGACGTCCGCGATGCCGGTGACGACCCAGCAGAACCAGTAGGTCCAGCCGGTGAAGAACCCGGCCCAGGGACCGAGGAGGTCGCCGGCGAAGTCACTGAAGGACTTGTAGTTGAGGTTGCTCAGCAGCAGCTCGCCCATCGCCCGCATGACGAAGAACAGCATGAAGCCGATGATCATGTAGACGAAGATTACGGACGGACCCGCAACGGAGATCGTCTTGCCCGAACCCATGAACAGGCCGGTGCCGATCGCACCTCCGATGGCGATCAGCTGGATGTGCCTGTTGCTGAGCTGGCGCTCCAGATGGGGCGCCTTCTCAGTCGAGACGGCATCAGTTTTCACGTACAGCTCCTTGATTTGACAGGGTTTCGTTCCTCTTGGGCACGATGCAGGACAGCCGGATGTCAGCCGAAAGCCCAGCCCTTGTCCGCGCGGAAATAGAGGTCGGCAGTGGTCCAGTCAGGGGGCCAGGGCCGGATGGAGGGGGTAGGCGCAGCTGCGCCTTGGTTGGGGGGCGTTGGCGCTCTCGCTCGGGATCGCCATCAGGAACTCCATCACGTCAGGTGGCGCAGGTACGCCACGTTGATTCGGGTTCCTCCCCACTCTGTATGGAACCTGAGAGATTCGGGGTGCTGCATCGCTGCATGCGCCCTTGCCCCGACGGTGAGCCGCGCTGATGCGCAGCTGCTTTCCAGAGGTGCCTCGCCGCGGCGGTACGTGGGCCTGAGAGATTCCCGGGGAGGGTTTGCTCCTTCGGCGCCTGCACCGGCAGGACTCTCCCGCCGCAGATCACAAGCTAGTGCGCCACGAGTGACGCGACTCACACCTTAGCGGTTTTCCGCCGCACAACGCAACCTCCTTTCCGACCGACCGTTCGGGCCGGCCCGGCGGGATCCTGCCGGCGCAACCGGAATCCGCGCGCGGAACTAGGCTTCCCCGCGCCCGAGCATGCCCTTCACATATGCGGCCTGGCCGCAGTGCTCCAGACAGTCATCGAGGACGCTCACCAGCCGGACGCCGAGCGTCACATGCGGGTTCCAGCGCGTGTCCACCACGCGGTCCAGGTCCTCCTCGGTTAGTCCGCGCAGGTACTCGATGGTCGCGGCGTGGACGTCGTCGAAGTACTCCCGCAGCAGCGCGGGTGAAGCGACGCGCACCTTGTCGACCTGCCCGGACCTGTGCCCGAAGCCCGTGTCCCCGGCCTCCAATGGCAGGCCGATCTTCGCGGCCCATCCGCCCGCGGTCCACTTCTGCCCCGTCCCGGCGACGTCGGCGATGTGGTCGTCCTGCACGCGCGAGAGGTGCCAGACGAGCCAGCCGATGGAGTTCCCGCCCCCGCCCGGCCGCACGGCGAGTTGCTCCGGCTCCAGCCCTTCGAGGATGTCGTGGACGCGTTCCTGGGCGCGGCCGTAGGCGTCGATCAGCAGGTCGTTGAGTTTCATGGAGCTAGCCTACGACGACGGCGGGGAGCCGCGTGCGACGCTAGCGGCCGTCTTCGCCAGGGCCGTGCTGCGGCGGCGGGAACAGCCTCTGCCCGGGTTCGGTAGCCCTTCGGGACGGCTCCGTCACCGGCCGTTCCGGTTCCAGGACGTCCTCGTCCCGGTCCACGGCTGGTTCCGGTCCGGAGCGGCCTGCTTCGCTTGGGCCGCCGGCGCGGGCGGCGTCCCTGGTTCTGTCCACCAAGGCCCGCCAAGGGCCGGTCACATGGCGTTCAGGCAGCGTCGCCTGGTGCTCCCCCGCGATGATGGAGTAGACATAGCGGTCGGGCTGGTTGGCGTCGTCAGGCACGTCATCCCACGGGCACGAGTCGATCAGCGGCATCCAGACGTCGCGCAGCTCCGGCTGGGCGACGTCCACCGCCCACCGCGTAGTCAGTCCGGCGAACCCGCCGGTGCGCCTGACGGCGATCTTCATTCCACTACGCCCACCTCTGTCCAGGCTGCCGTGACGGCCTTGAGTTCCTCTGATTCCTTACCGTAGCGGCTTTCCGCCGCGGCCGCAGTAGCCTCCGCAAAGGCCGCGAAACCGCTGTCGGGGCTGAGCAGGGCTCCAGTGATCGTGTCGTACCAGATCTGCCCCGCCCGCTCCCACGCCTTGCCGCCCAGCTGGACCGCCAGCCGGTAGAAGGCGTGGTTGGGGATGCCCGAGTTCAGGTGCACGCCGCCGTTGTCACCGCGGGTGTCCACGTAGCCCGCCATGGTGGCCGGCTGCGGATCCTTGCCGATGACATCGTCGTCGTATGCGGTGCCCGGCGCCTTCATCGACCGCAGGGCGGTGCCGTTCACCTCGTCCGTGAACAGGCCCGCGCCGATCAGCCAGTCCGCCTCCTCCGCGGTCTGGCCGAGCCGGTGCTGTTCGACCAGCGCCGCGAAGACATCGGACACTGATTCGTTCAGCGCCCCGGGTTGGCCCTGGTACACGAGATTGGCCGTATGCTGCATCACCCCGTGGGTCAGTTCGTGCCCGACCACCGACAGCGACTTGGTGAAGCGCTGGAAGATCCTGCCGTCGCCGTCGCCGAACACCATCCTGGTCCCGTTCCAGAAGGCGTTGTCGTAGTCCTCGCCGTAGTGGACGGTGGCACGCAGGATCTCGCCCGCACCGTCCAGCGAATTGCGCCCGTACGCCTGCGCGTACAGGTCGAAGGTGTGGCCCAGCCCGTCGTACGCCTCGTTCACGGCGGGATCCTGCACTTCGGCCTCCCCCTCGGTGCGGACACGGACGCCCGGCAACCGCTCCTGATGCTGCGCGTCGTTGATCTGCCGCGTCGGATGCAGGCCCGTCCCGCCCGACCCGGTTGACGGCAGGATCCCCGGGAGCTCCGCCATCCGGGCGCAGGACACGTTCCGGCGCCGCCGGATCAGCGCATCCCTGCCCAGGGCACGCTGCGCCGCTTCCGCGACGGGCAGGAAGGACCGGTCTTCCAGCAGGGCCAGGCGGCGGAGCAGATAAGGCGGAACGAATGAGCAGTGCATGCAGACCTCCTTGCGTCTACCCTCAGCCTAGGCGCCGGATCCGACATTTTGCTCTCCCTCGAACGGCTGCTCCGGCCCCCGTCCGGACACCGCCGGCCGCTACTCTGGTGGCATGCCTGAGTCTGCCGCCGCGCGCAAGCGCATGCCTATCTGGGCCGTCATCACCGTCCTGTGCCTAGCCGGCACGACGGTGTCGCTGCAGCAGACCATGGTGGTTCCGCTTCTGCCGGCGTTCCAGCAACTGCTCGGCGTCTCCGCCGACGACGCTTCCTGGCTGGTCACGGCAACGCTTTTGACCTCCGCCGTCGCCACCCCCATCGTGGCGCGTCTGGCGGACATGTTCGGCAAGCGGCTCATGATGCTCGTCTGCATCGTGCTGATGACGGCCGGCTCCATCGTTGCCGCCCTCGGCTCGGACTTTGCCACCATCGTGGCCGGCCGCTCCCTGCAGGGCTTTTCCTCCGCACTGATCCCGGTCGGCATCAGCATCATGCGCGACGAGCTCCCGCGCGAAAAGGTCAGCTCGGCCATCGCGCTGATGAGCGCGACCCTGGGCATCGGCGGCGCGCTCGGACTGCCGTTGGGCGGGATCCTGTACCAGCAGGCCGGGTGGGAATCCGTCTTCTGGCTGTCCGCCGCCGTCGGCGCGGCGATCCTGGTGGCGGTGTTCGCCGTCGTCTCCGAATCCGATGTCATGACGCGCGGCCGCTTCGACTTCCTCGGAGCCGTGATGCTCTCGGTGATCCTGACAGCGCTGCTGCTGGCCATCTCAAAAGGCGGCAGCTGGGGCTGGGGCAGCGAGCGGACCATCCTGCTCTTCGTCGTCACCGCCGTGGGGCTGGCGCTCTGGATTCCGTACTCGTTGAAAGTCAGCCAGCCGCTGGTCGACCTGCGTACCTCCGCGCGGCGGCCGGTGCTGCTGACCAACATCGGCTCCATCATGGTCGGCTTCGCGCTCTTCGCCAACATGCTGTTGAGCACCCAGCAGCTCCAGCTGCCGGTCGCCTCCGGGCACGGCTTCGGGCTGGATCCCGTGGCCGCGGGGCTGGCCATGATTCCGTCCGGGCTCGCCATGGTGGTCTTCTCTCCGGTCTCAGGCGCCCTGATCAACCGCTACGGCGGAAAGGCCACCCTGATCACAGGTTCGGCCATCATGGCCGCCGCCTATATCGGCCGTGTGTTCTTCAGCGATTCCATCGCCGCGGTCATCATTGGTTCGACGATCGTGAGCATAGGTTCGGCCGTGGCCTATGCCGCGATGCCAAGCCTGATCATGGCCAACGTCCCGATCACGGAGACGGCCTCCGCGAACGGCCTCAACGCGTTGCTGCGGGCCATCGGAACCTCGTCCTCCAGCGCCGCCGTCGCCGCCATCCTGGCGGGCGTGACGGTGAGCGTCGGCGGCACGGTTTACCCCTCCATGGCCGCGTTCCAGGACGTGTTCTGGCTGGCGGCGCTGGCTTCCCTCGCGTCCTGCGCGGTGGTCGGGTTCGTCCCGCGTGTCCTTCCGGAACCTGTGCCGGAAGGCGCACCCGCGGAAAGGGCGGCGGCGGTTACCCAGGCGGGCGAGAGCGCCGAGACGGTGGTCGGCGGGACGGTGCAGCGCCCCGACGGCCAGCCGATCGCCCACGCGGTGGTCACCGTCATGAAGACGTCCGGCGAGCCCGTGGACTGGAGCCGGGCCAACAACGACGGCGAATTCTCCCTCGCGCTCCCCGGCCCCGGGGAGTACCTGGTGGTGGCCAATGCCGACGGCTGGGCGCCGACGTCGAAAGTCGTCCGCTTCACGGGAACGGAACGCGACGAACGGATCAGGCTGACCCAGCGGCTCACCGTCACCGGCTGGGTGCTGCGCGGCGGCGCGGCCCTGCCGGGAGCCCTGGTCGCGCTGAGCGCGCATTCCGGGGAGTACATCGCCTCGACCCGGACCGATGACGCGGGCAGGTACGAACTGCGGCTGCCGCCCGTGGGCCGGTACGTGATGACGGTGGTGGAACCCGACACGCAGCGCACGCAGTCCCGTACCCTCGTGCTCAGGGCGGAATCGACGGTGGCCAACTTCGACGTGGTCGGCGCCGCCCGGGAAACCCTCCTCTGAACCTGTTGCCTGAGAACCTGCTGCCTGAGTCCGGTTAGGCTTCCGCGGGCGAGCCGCTGCCGCGCAGCTCCTCGGTAAGGACCCAAAACATGCGCCGCAGCCGCTGCACCGCTGCGTCCGGCTCATCCGCTTTCAGCAGCGCCACCGATTCCTTCCAGCCGTCGATCCAGAGGAAGTAGAACTCCGAGCGCCGGTACAGATAGAGCCGTCCCAGCGAACGCTTCAGGACATGCTCATTCACCGCGCGCAGCTCATCATGGTCGGCGGCGTCGATGATGATGCGGATCAGGTCCAGCAGGATCTCCCGGGACCCCGGCATATCCCCGCTGTTGAGCGCGTCCTCCAGCTGCCGGGCGCGCGCCTCCATGGCGGCAATGCCGCTGCTGCCGATCCTCGGGGCGGCGCGTTCGAAGACGGCCACGAGCACCACTTCGAGGACATCGAGCAGCTGGATGGCATGCAATTCATTGACGACGGCGATCTGCCGGGTCTGGTCCGGCAGTGTTTCCACCAGCCCCTCGTCGGTCAGCTGCGCCAGCGCCTGGGGCACAAGCCCGGCGGCCACATGAAGCTCCTCCGACAGCCGGGCCTCGTCAAGCGGGGATCCCGGAGGGAGGGCCCCGGCAAAGATCTGCCGGCGCAGCGCCTCCGCAACGTCGGGGCCGCGGCTCGCGGGAAAATCGTCTCCCATCGCGTCTCCTTGTCTTCGGACGGTCTTCGCACGGCTCGTTCCCCGATCGCCATGTTCAGGGTAAACCGCCCCGGTCATTGGCAAAGATGCATCCCCCATCCTAACCTAGTGAGATCTGCATCACAGGATCGCGGGCAGATTCGGACGCGCAATCATTCCACCGCGGCCCGGGGCGGAATGCCCCTTGCCGGCGAGGACGGGACCCACCGATGATCAGGAAATATACCGCTTCGGCGGAAGCCAGCAGCCGCCACCCGCAGGATTGGGGCCGGGCCATGGCGGCGGCCCTGACGGAACTCATCGAGCAGCGGCGCGAAGACGGCGGGGACGTGAGCCACGAAGATCTGTACGGCGAGGACCTGAAGCTGGTGATCGGGGCGATCCGCGGCGGGGTGGAGATCACGCTGACCTGGACTCCGGAGGGCGACCAGGCACCGGAGCGGGACGGCTTCGATATCTAGGAGGGCCGGCCCAGATCGCGGGGTGTCCGCACCACCAGCGAGGGTTCCAGCAGCAGATGCTGCTCCGGCCCCTGGCCCTCCGGCCGGCCGGCCAAGCGGTGGGACAGCACGTCGATGATCTGCCGGGCCGCCCGGGCGATCGGCGGCGAGAGGCTGCTGAGGCCGACCGCTTCCGCGACCGGAGTGTCGTCAAAGCCGACGACGGCGGGTGTCCGCCCCGGCACGGCGCTGCGCAGGTAGGCGAACGCCCCCAGCGCGAGCGAATCGCTCGCGCAGACCAGGGCTTCGGCGCCTCGCTCCAGCAGCAGGCGCGCCGCATCGGCGCCGCCCTCGACCGTGTCCTCTGCCGCCGCCTGCAGCTCTGCCAGCTTCCCGGCGGACAGGCCCCCGGACATGGCCCGCAGCCAGCCGTCGCGCCGCTCCCCGCCGGGGCCCGTCTCGGCCGTCCAGCCTACAAACCCCACGGCGGCGTATCCGCGGTCCCGCAGGAACCGGGTGGCCGCCGCCGTGCCCGCCGCCCCGTCGACGTCGACCCAGGGATAGGGCACCGCGAAGGGGTCCGGCCCCCCGCCCGGGCGGCCAAAGCAGGCGAACGGCACGCCATGCTCCTGCAGCCACTCCACCCTGGGATCCCCGGCATGCGCGGCGGTCAGGACAAAGCCGTCGAGGTCGGCCGCGTGCAGCAGGTCCTCGATCCGCGCAATCTCTTCGCCGTCGTCGTCTGCGCTGTAGAGAGTGAGCCGGTAACCCGAATCCTGGGCCGCCTCCGTCAGCGCGTGCAGCAGGCGGTCCGGGACCGAGCCGCTGATCCCGCCGGCAGCCGGGCGCAATCGCATGCCCAGGTCCATCGACCGGCGGGTGCGCAACTGCCGGGCCGCGGCGCTGGGCCGGTAGCCGCTCTCTTCGATCGCGCGCAACACGCGGTCCCGGGTCTCCGCTTTGACCCGTTCGGGATTATTGAGAACATTGGAGACGGTTTGTCGAGAAACCCCGACGGCCTCCGCCAGGCTCACGAGAGTGGGCTTTTTCCGCACCATTCGCCGATGCCTTTCCTGCCTCCGCTCCCCGCGCGAGGCGCTGGCCCTTCAGGCAGGGGTTGCGTGAAAGAGGGTTTCTGCCAAGATTTAAACACCACAGTATGAACGTTCAAATCGGGTGTCAATGGCATCCTGAAGGAGCATCAATGACCTTCCGGCAGCCCTACCTGCACGACCTGACCGGTGTAGTCGCCGCGCCCATCCAGGCATGGAGCGACCACCACGGACAGATCCGGGGCGAGGGCGCGCAGGGTGCCTACTGCGGCGACGACCGTGTCCTGGCCCGTGCCGTCCTGCGCGTCAACGGCGCCGAGCCGGAGTGGCTTTCGACGCAGGAATACACCTCGGGCGAGAACGAATTCGTCTACGTCATCCGGATGCCGGCGCAGTCGGCGGACCCGCTGGTCTCGGTGACCAGGATGCGGACCGCGGTGCCCGGCCGGCTGGCAGAGTCGCTAACCTTCAAATCCATCCGGACAGACCCGGTGCGCCTCAGCGTGCAAGTGGAACTGGTCGCGGACTCGACGCCGCTGGAGCAGGTCAAGGCCGGCGCCTCGACGGCAGCCGGGTCCCTGGCACCCGGCTCCAGCGAATGGCAGTGGCGCGGCGAGGGCACCGGCGCCCGCCTATCGGCCGAGGGAGCCGAGGTCGAGTTCAACGGCAGCCAGGTCCTGCTGGCCTGGGAATTCGATCTGCCGCCGGCGGACGCCGTCGTCGTTGACTGGTCGCTGGACCTGCGCAATGAGGGTTTCCCGGTGGTGGCGGCCGACGGCCAGCCGCTGCGCACCCCTTCTGTCAGCGGTGACCCCCGCCTGATCCGGCTGATGTCCCGGTCCATCAGCGACCTGAACGGCCTGCGCATCGCGGACCGGACGTACCAGCAGAACTCGTTCCTGGCCGCCGGCGCGCCCTGGGCCATGACGCTGTCCGGCCGGGATGCCTTGGTCGCGGCCCGGATGCTGCTGCTGATCGACCCGCAGCTCGCGGCCGGCACGCTCCGCGCGCTGGCCGCCCGGCAGGGCACGCACAGCTCGGGGGATTCGGGCGAGCAGCCGGGAAAGATCCTGCACGAGGTCCGGCGGGTGAGCTACGAGACGGACGACGACGGGCGGATCCGGCAGGTGCCGGCGGTCAGTTACGAATCCATCGACACCACCTGCCTGTGGATCATCCTGCTGCACGACGCCTGGCACAGCGGCATGTCCGATGCGCAGGTCCAGCAGCTGCTGCCGAACCTGCAGGCGGCCCTGTCCTGGCTGCAGGAGTACGGCGATTCCGACGGCGACGGTTTCCTCGAGTCGCCCGGCGAGGGTTCCGGGGGCGGCTGGCAGGGTTGGAAGAATTCGCCTGATGCCATCCGTTTCCATGACGGGCGGGTGGCGCAGGGGCCGATCGCCCTCGCGGAAGTCCAGGCCTACGCCCATGAGGCCGCCACCGTCGGCGCGGAGATGCTGGACCATTTCGGCCTGCCGGGATCCGGCGAATGGCGCGCGTTCGCAGCCGACCTGGCCCGGCGCTTCCGCGAGAAGTTCTGGTGCGAAGACGAGGCGGGCGCCTATCCCGCCGCCGCGCTGGACCGCGACAAGCGCCCGGTGGATGCCCTCGCCTCCAGCATGGGGCACCTGCTCGGCACTGGGCTGCTGCACCCGGAGGAGAAGGCCCTCGTGGTCGAACGCCTGATGGACCGCAGCATGTTCACGGGCTACGGGGTGCGGACCATCTCGGACACCAACGGCGGGTACTGGCCCACGCGGCACCATGCCGGCTCGGTCTGGGCCCACGACACGGCGTGGATCCTGATGGGCATGATGCGGGACGGGTTCGATGAGCAGGCGGCCAAGCTTGCACGCGGACTGCTGGACGCCGCCGAGGGGTTCGGCTGGCGGCTGCCCGAGCTGTTCTCGGGACACGACTCGTCCCGGATGTGGCCGCCGGTTCCCTATCCGACGGCCTGCAGGCCGCAGGCGTGGGCCGCCGCCTCCGCGGTGCCGATCGCCCAGGCGCTGGGCGGTTTCAACGTGCTCGGCTGACGCAAGGGCAGCCATCAGGGCCCGGCGCGAGGTCCGAAGCACCGGCCCGACGCGAGGAACGGCTCCGGCGGGATCATCCCGCCGGAGTCGTTCTGCGTTGGATGCGCGTTGGGCGTTTAAGTCAGGAGTGCGGCACGTCCGGCCCGGTCGGCCAGCGCAGCAGCGCCGCCACCTTGGTTCCCGGGTCCAGGACGCCGGGCGGCACCAGCGAAACCTTGGCGTCCGTCAGCGCGGCCGCCCGGACCAGCGCCGCCGGTGCGGCCATGCTGCCGAGCACCCGTCCGCCGAGCGCATCGCTCTTCTGCGTCGCGATCCACGGTTCCTGGTCCAGCACGAACGCCTCGTGTCCGGTCAGCGAGGAATCCTCCAGGATGAGCCGGTCCACCTGCGCCTGCTGCAGCGCGGAGACCACGTTGCCGTAGCCGTTCGCCGAGACGGGATGGCTCTGGCCCTTCTGCACGGCGAGCTTGTCCAGGATCTCCTGCTGCTGCCGCGCCCAGACCTCCGCGACGAGCCGCGAGACTTCCTGCTGGAACGCCTTCGGGTCCGCCCCGCCCGTCCTGGTGTGGGACTCCACCGTCGCCTCGATTGCGCGGCTGGCCTCCGAGAGCTGGTCCACCACCAGTTCCCGCGCCCTGATGTCGCCGGCCACGATCAGCAGTCGGGCGCCGCAGGAGCGGACCACCTTATCGATGGCAGCGGCAATCTCGTCCGCGTTCTTGCGCCAGATCTCTTCGGTCCGGTGCTGCCGGCGGCCCTGCTCCATGCCTCCGGTGGGCACCTTCTTGAGGTTTTCCCGGTCCCCCTCGACCGCGTGCTCTTCGGCCACGCCGCCGCGGCGGGCGTACTGCAGGCGGATCTCACCGCCGTCGCGTCCTACCTCCGCCACCACGTAGGGAAAGTCATCGCCGCGCTGCTTGATCAGCGGCAGCAGGTCCGGCACGGTGTCAACCGAGATCTTCTCCGGCCCCGTCATGGGCCCGGGCAGGACCTCGTTCACCTCGACGTTGCCATCCCGGACCAGCACGTAGCGGGTGACCGGCGCCGGCATGCCGGTGGCCGGAGCGATGGCTTCCTCGACCGCGCGCAGGTCCGGCTTCGAAATGCCCTGGCTCGAGAGCACGTCACGTACCCGGTCCGGCAGCACGTCGCCGGCCCGGAGGGTGTCCACGGTTCCGGTGCTCGCGTCCACGTAGACCGTGGTCCATGGGCCGGTCTTCCGGTAGAGGTCCGCGTACGAATTGAGCTGCTCAGCCATCAGCGGGTCACACCGCCCTCTTCTTCTTTGTCCCGGCGGCCCTGTTCGGCGTTGCGCTTGGCTGACTCGTTCCGCAGCGCCTCAAGCACCTCGGAACTGTCCGTCTCGTCGGGGAAGGGTTCGGTCTCTCGGAATTCCTCGGCGTGTCCCGGTTTGCTGCCCTGGATCAGGCCCTGGTCTTCATGCTTCATCTGGTCATCCAGCGCGGGTCCGTGCTTGTTGCTGCCCCGTTCCACCATTGCGATCTCCTTCCCGCAGCGGCGCAAGCCGTGCGCTTTATCGATCCGTAACCTCACCGTAGCACCGGCCATCTGGGCGTGGAAGGGACTCCCGGCAACCGCCGCGGGCCGCCCCAAGGCCGGGGCCATGACGCCGCTGAAGCGGCTCCGGCCGGTCCCTGGAGGCGGCCCGTACTAGAGTTGAGCCGAACCCGAGAACGAAGGATCGTCAATGCACCACCGCATCCGCAGCGCCGGTTTGGCCGAGCGCCTCATGTCCGCCGACGAAGCAGCCGCGCTGATCCAGCCGGGAATGACGGTCGCGATGAGCGGCTTCACCGGGGCCGGCTATCCGAAGGCCGTGCCCGGATCGCTGGCCAAGCTGATGGCGCGGGAGCACGACGCCGGCAAAGACTTCCGCATCAACGTCCTGACCGGCGCGTCCACGGCCCCCGAGCTCGACGGTGTGCTGGCCGAGGCCAAGGGAATGCAGCTGCGCCTGCCGTTCCAGTCGGATCCGGCCCTGCGCAGCCAGATCAATGCCGGCGAGATCGACTACATAGACATGCACCTGAGCCACGTCGCCCAGCACACCTGGTTCGGGTTCTTCGGGCACATCGACCTGGCCGTCGTGGAGGTCGCCGGCATCCTCGAAGACGGGCGGCTGATCCCCTCTTCCTCGGTGGGTAACAACATGACCTGGCTGCGGGACGCGGACAAGGTCATCCTCGAAGTCAACGAGTGGCAGCCCGACGGCCTCGAAGGCATGCACGATGTCTACTACGGCACCGCGCTGCCGCCGCACCGCAAGCCGATCATGCTGGAGCATCCGGATGACCGGATCGGCGAGCCCTACCTGCGCGTGGACCCCGCGAAGGTCGTGGCCGTCGTCGAAACCAACGCGCCGGACCGCAACTCGCCCTTCAACCCGCCGGACGAGGCGTCGATGCGGATCGCCGGCCACATCCTCGACTTCTTCGAGCATGAGATCAAGCGCGGCCGAATGCCGGAGCAGCTGCTGCCGCTGCAGTCCGGCGTCGGCAACGTCGCCAACGCCGTGCTGGCCGGGCTCTCGACCGGCGGCTTCCGCGGCCTGACGGCCTACACCGAGGTGATCCAGGACGGCATGCTGGACCTGCTGCGTTCCGGCGTGCTGCGGATGGCCTCGGCCACGTCCTTCTCGCTGAGCGCCCCGGGCCTGGAGGAGTTCAACGCCAACGTGGACTTCTACCACGACAAGATCCTGCTGCGGCCGCAGGAAATCTCCAACCACCCGGAGGTCATCCGGCGCCTGGGCTGCATCGCCATGAACGGCATGATCGAGGCGGACATCTACGGCAACGTGAATTCCACCCACATCGCCGGCACCAAGATGATGAACGGCATCGGCGGCTCCGGCGACTTCGCCCGCAACTCCTACCTGTCAATCTTTATGTCCCCGAGCACCGCCAAGGGCGGCAAGATCTCCGGGATCGTGCCCATGGTGAGCCACGTGGACCACACCGAGCACGACACGATGGTGATGGTGACCGAACAGGGTCTGGCGGACATGCGCGGCCTGTCCCCCAAGCAGCGCGCCCGGCTGGTCATCGAGAAGTGCGCGCACCCGGACTTCCGGCCGATGCTCGAGGACTACTTCGACCGCGCCTGCCGCGACAGCCTGGGCAAGCACACGCCGCACCTGCTCGGCGAGGCGCTGTCCTGGCACCAGCGGTTCGTCGAGACGGGCAGCATGCGCCCGTAGTCCCGCAATCCCGCAGTCCCGCAGTCCCGCAGTCCTCTGAAGGGATGCCCCGGAACGCAAAGAATAACGACGGCGGTGCGCACCGCCGTCGTTATTCTTTGCGTTGTTCTGTGGTTACATTGCGTGGCTACCGGGCGAGGTATTCCTCGTGCTGCCGGTGCGCCTCGGCCACCTGCTCGCGGATCTTGTCCACGTCCTTGGCCTTGTTGCGGTACTTCGGCTCCATCTGCAGGATCTGGCGTTCCTCCTCGACCAGGGCCTTGAAGATGCGCTCGCGCTCCTCCAGGTCCGCGGTGTACCCGAGGTCGAGGTAGTTGACCGCGTGCCGGCGGGCGTTGTTGATGGCCGTCTGGGCCTTGCCGGCCTTGCTGAGCAGCGAGGCGACGACCGTGATCACCAGGACGCCGATGATGACGGTCAGCGACAGCCCGGTGGTGATTTCGATGACCTCGACGGGCTCGCCGCCGTTGATGAACGGCAGGTTGTTCTCGTGCAGCGCGTGCAGGATCAGCTTCACGCCGATGAAGGCCAGGATCGCGGCCAGGCCGTAGGAGAGGTAGATGAGGCGGTCCAGCAGGCCGTCGATCAGGAAGTACAGCTGGCGCAGGCCCATCAGCGAGAAGGCCGTGGCGGTGAAGACGATGTAGACGTTCTGGGTCAGGCCGAAGATGGCCGGGATGGAGTCCAGGGCGAAGAGGATGTCCGTGCCGCCGATGGCCACCATGACCAGCAGCATCGGGGTCAGGGCCTTCTTGCCGTCCACCATGGTGGTGAGCTTGTCGCCGTCGTAGTAGTCCGTGGTGTGGAACATCTTCCGGGCCAGCCGGATGATGAAGTTGTCCGCCTCGTCGCCGTCCTTGTCCGGCTTGAGCAGGTTGCCCGCGGTGAGGATCAGGATGAGGCCGAAGGCGTAGAACACCCAGGCGAAGGAGTTGATCAGGGCCGCGCCGAGGAAGATGAAGCCGGTCCGCGCGATCAGCGAGAACACGATGCCGAACAGCAGCACCTTCTGCTGGTCCTCGCGGGGGACCCGGAAGCTGGCGATGATGATCAGGAAGACAAAGAGGTTGTCTACGGAGAGCGCCTTCTCCGTGATGTAGCCGGCAAAGTACTCCGAGCCCATCGCGCTGCCGCCGAACACGAGCACCAGGATGCCGAAGATGATCGCGATGCCGACGTAGATGGACGACCAGATGGCCGCTTCCTTCAGCGTCGGCACGTGCGCCTTGCGGATGTGGAAGAAGTAGTCGAAGGCCAGCAGGGCCAGGATCACGACAATCGTGATTCCCCAGATCAGGGGTGGAACTGTCATCAGGTTCCTCTTTCGTAAGGTGGGTAGCAACGTACCCGCAAGTCTCTCCCCCGGCTGCTGCCAGGCGCTGCACCCGGCGGGGCATCGGTGCCCTACGTGTTGACGGCTGCAGCGCTTCGGAATACTCCCTTACGCTCCGCCCATTGTATCGGGGCCCGGGCCGCTTGGACGAATCAGTTGTGCCAGGTCACTCGTCGAGCAGCACCTCGGTGGCTTCTGTGGAACGGTCGACGACGGTGGTCGGCGCCTCCAGGTGCACCGCCCCGGAGGGGATGATGCCGGCGCCGCCGAAGCGCTCCATGACCTTCAGCTGCGCCACGACGTCCTCGCCGGCATGGGCGGCCGGCAGGTCCTTCCAGAAGGCGAAGCCGCCGCAGTCCAGCAGGGCCTGCCGGTCGAAGAGGACGCAGCCGCCCACCCAGGCCACGCGGTACAGCCGCCAGCCTCCGGCCGGGATGCGGAGCCGGGCGGCGATGTGCGCGAGGTTGGCGGCGTTGTGCAGCGTCCAGCGCCCGAACGCCTCGTCCGTGCGGCGGATCCGCTCCGGCCGCACGGGCCCGTCCCACAGCTCGAACGGCTGCTGCTCGTCCGGGCGGACGTCGTCCAGGTAGGACAGGCCCTGCACGGCCGAGCCGACGAACCCGCAGCCGGCCTCGCGCAGGGCGGCGGTGAGCCGGGCCAGCATGCCAGGTTCCAGCCAGATGTCGTTATCGAGGAACAGCACCAGCGGCGACTCGGCCAGGCCCAGCAGGAAGTCGCGCTGTTCGGCCATGCCCCGGCGCGGCAGATGGTGCTCCAGCTGCACGGGGCGGCCCTGGGCTTGCAGCACGCGGACCATGGCGGCCGTCGACGGCTGCTCCCACGCCGGGCCGGATTCCGTCTGGTCGCTGATGATGACGCCGAAGGAGGGGCCGTCCTGGGCGGCCAGGCCGGCGAGCGTCACCGCCAGCGCGTCCTGGCGCCCGTAGCTGGGGATCAGCACCTGCACCTCGGGCGTCCCGGCCGGCGTCAGGGGGTTGGCCCACTCGCCCGCGCCGCGGCGGCCTGGGGCATGGCCGGTCGCGTCGCCTGGGCCCTGGCTGGTGGCTTCGGGGCCGTGGCTCATGCCGGACCCGTTCCGGCGGCCGGTTCCCCCGCCCCGTCCTGGGCCCGGATGCGCCGGACCACCGCCGTCGTCGAATGGTCCGAGACGTAGTCCAGGATGGCCAGTTGCCCGCCGTAGGCTTCCACCGCCGGGGTTTCGGCCAGCATCTGGGCCGAGTAGTCCCCGCCCTTGGCGTAGATGTCCGGCTTCAGTGATTCGATCAGCGGGATCGGCGTGTCCGTATCGAAGACCGTCACGTAGTCCACGCAGCTCAGCGCGGCCACCACGCCCGCCCGGTCGGCCGCCGGGTTGATCGGCCGGTCCGGCCCCTTCAGCCGGCGCGCGGACGCGTCGCTGTTGAGGGCCACTACCAGCACGTCTCCGAGCTGCTTCGCCTGCGTCAGGTAGCTGGTATGCCCGCGGTGCAGCACGTCGAAGCAGCCGTTGGTCAGCACGATCCGCTTGCCGGCGGCACGTTCCGTCGCGATGGCGCGGGCCAGCTCGTCCGCGCCCAGCGCGGCCTCGGTGAAGGCGCCCAGGTGCCCGGCGAGGTCCGCAGTCGTGCAGACAGAGGTGCCCGGCCGGTGGACGACGACGTCCGCGGCCACCTGCGCCAGGTCCTGGCTGGTGGTCAGCGGCAGCCCGGCCGCGCGGGCCAGCGTCAGGCACGCCACGAAGGTGTCGCCCGCGCCGGAGGCCTGCTTCTCGCTCACCGGAGATGCCCATGTCCGGTGCGTGCCGCCGTCGTGCGTCAGCAGCAGGGTGCCGTCACGGTCCAGGGTGGACACCACGGCGCGCGCGCCGGTCGCCGCGAGCAGGTTGGGTGCGGCCTCGGCCAGCAGGCCCGCCCGGTCCCCGTCCGGCTCGAACTCCAGCTCCAGCAGCCGCGCGGTCTCCTGGGCGTTGGGGGTCACCAGGTCCGGCCGAAGCGTGCGCCAGCGGCGGAGGTCGTGCGCGTCCACCACCAGCAGCTTGCCCTCGCGCTGCAGGTGGAGCACGTCCCCCAGCGGTCCTTCCAGCGCGCCGGAGCCGTAGTCGCAGAGCACGACGGCGTCCGAGCCCGCCACCGCGTCCGGCAGCGCGGCGGCCAACTGCTGCAGGGCCTCGGCCGGCGGCCGCGGCGTGCTCTCGTCCATCCGCAGCATGATCTGGTCGCCGCCGATCACGCGGTACTTGGTCGTGGTGACGACCCCCGGGTGCTCGATGAGCCCCGCCGTATCCACGCCTGCGGCGGACAGGAGGCCGCGGAGCCGGGTGCCGGCGTCGTCGAGGCCGACGAGGCCAACCATCCGCACCTTCGCGCCGAGTGCGGCCAGGTTCATGGCGGTGTTGGCGGCGCCGCCCGGAGCGTAGTCGCGGTGCGCCATGTCCACCACGGGGGCCGGGGCTTCTCGGCAGAACCGGTCGATGCGGCCGCTGAACCAGCCGTCCAGCATCACGTCGCCGACCACGGTCACCAGCGGTGCCGCCTCGGCCAGCCGCTCCGGCAGCCAGGCGGACAGCCCCGAGATGCCGGAGAGCCCCGCGCTCATCGGGTGGCTCCGCCGGGCAGGCCCAGGTGGACCACCTTGACCTGCACGAACTCGTCCAGCAGCTCCGGCCCGTAGCCGAACCCGTGGCCGCTGTCCCGCCGCGGCTGGGCGGAGCCGCCGGGCGCCCCGCCGAAGACGGCGTTGACCTTCACCGTGCCGACATCCAGGCCGGCAATGGCGCGCTGGGCGTGCTCCATGTCGGC
Source organism: Arthrobacter sp. Marseille-P9274 (assembly GCF_946892675.1). NCBI lineage: Bacteria > Bacillati > Actinomycetota > Actinomycetes > Micrococcales > Micrococcaceae > Arthrobacter > Arthrobacter sp. Marseille-P9274. The sequence goes on along the minus strand of NZ_CAMPOV010000005.1, from coordinate 44,466 downwards.
GGTCAGGACGGTGGCGGCCAGCCCGTACCGGCCGACGGCTGCGAGTTCCAGTCCTTCCTCGAAGCTGTCCACCACGCGCACGGGAGCCACGGGGCCGAACGTTTCCTCCTGCATGACGGCCATGCTCTCGGTGCAGCCGAGCAGCACCGTGGCCGGATAGTACGAGCCCGGGCCGTCGGGCAGGGCACCGCCTTCCGCGGCGACGGCGCCGCCGTCGATGGCCTCCCCGACCTGTCGGTGCACCTCGCGGCGCAGCCGGTCATCCACCAGCGGGCCGAGCAGGCGGCCGGCATTGCGCCGCCTGGCCTCGGCTACCAGCGCCTCGCAGAACGCGTCAGCCACCGACCGGTGCACGTAGACCCGTTCCACCGAGGTGCAGATCTGCCCGCTGTTGGCGAAGGCCCCGAGCGCCGCCTGCCCTGCGGCCCACACGGGATCGACGCCGTCGTCGACGAGCAGCGGGTCATTGCCGCCGTTCTCGCGGACCACGTGGGCGCCCCTCTCGGCCGCGGCCCGGGCGATCCGCGCCCCGGTGGCGCTGGAACCGACGTGGGCGTAGACGTCGATGCCGGGCAGGCGGGTCAGGGCCTCCCCCACGGCGGGTCCGCCGGTCAGCGTGATCAGGACGTCGGGAGGCAGGACGGAGGCCAGCATCTCACCGAGCCGCTGGCCCAATTGCGGGCAGCGCTCGCTCGGCTTGTGCAGCACCGTGTTCCCGGTGGCCAGCGCCGCGCCGAGCAGGCCGGCGGCCACGGCCACCGGATCGTTCCATGGGGTGAGCAGGGCAGCCACGCCCCGGGGCTCCGCGATCGTGTAGTCCGCGGCCAGCCGCCCGCCGCGCAGGCTGTGGCCGCGATGCACCGGCGCCAGCTCGGCATACTGGCGCAGCGTGGACGCCCCGGCGAGGACGCCCTCCAGCGCCTGGTCCTCGGGGCGGCCGGTCTCCCGCGCATTCAGCGCGGCAAGTTCGGCGGCGCCGGTTTGGAGCGCGTCCGCAGCGGCGTGCAGGAAGCCGCCGCGCTCCGCGGCGTCGCGCTGCGCCCATCCCGGCTGCGCCCGCCGGGAGGCCGCGACGGCCTGTTCCACCTCCGCCCGGCCGGCCTCGCGAACGGTTCCGGCCAAGCTGCCGTCGCGCGGGTCGAGGATCGTGATGGTGGCCTGGCCTTCGTGCAAAGCGGTCCCTGAAACCGTTGTCATTACGCTCCCTACTGTTCGGATCCGGCCGCGGCAATCGGGCCTCTTCTCCCCCTTCCGTACCCCGTTGAGGACGACTTCAGACACGCGCATGCGAACCTCTTGGGAGCTCTGGCCACCGCCCGATGCAGCATTTAGGGTGAAGCTGGAAGCCGGTCCTGCAGCGAGCAGACCGGCACCCGTACGCCAGCCGACCGGAGCCGGAGGAGCCCATGCAGCATCAGCCACGCGCGCAGCGGAATGGAACGGAGGGCGACGGAGCCAAGCTCAACGGAACCGAGGTCGCCACCGGCGGTGCGGCCTTCGGCGGCGAGCGCCTGGCGCCGGAAGCCGCCCACGGGCTGGGCATCGGGCCGATTCTCGAACGCTTCGACGGCGTGCGCCGCATCGCGGTGCTGCGCGGCGGCGGGCTGGGCGACGTGATGTTCGCCGTGCCGGCCATCGACGCCCTCGCCGCGGCGTATCCGGAGGCCGAAATCACGCTGCTGGGCACCGAAGCCCACGCCGCGCTGTTCGGCGGACGCCCCGGACCGGTGCACCGGATCGAGCCTCTGCCCTTGGCGGAGGGCGTGCGCCCCGGCCCGGAGGATCCGGAAGCCGTGGAGGACTTCATGGAGCGGATGCGCGCCCGGAAGTTCGACCTGGCGGTCCAATTGCACGGCGGCGGCCGCCATTCCAACCCCTTCCTGCTGCGGCTCGGCGCCCGGCACACCGTCGGCACCCGCACCGAAGACGCCGCCGCCCTGGAACGCACCATTCCGTACCTCTACTACCAGCACGAGGTCCTGCGTGCCCTGGAGGTCGTCGGCCTGGCCGGCGCCGCTCCGGCAGCGCTGCAGCCGCAACTGGCTCCGCTGCCGGACGAAGAGGAGCTGGCCTCCGAGTGGCTGGATCCGGGGCGGCCCTCCCTGGTGACCATCCACCCCGGCGCCACCGATCCGCGCCGCCGCTGGCCGGCGTCGTCCTTTGCCCGCGTGGCCGCCCAGGCCGCCGCGGACGGCAGCCAGGTCCTGCTGGTCGGCGACGATTCGGACGTTCCGCTCGCCGAAGAGGTCGTGGCCCTGGCGCGCGAACACGCGGACGACGGCGGCAGCATCCGTTCCGCGGCGGGGCGGCTGACGCTGGCGGAGTTGTCGGCCGTGCTGCGCGCCAGCGACGTCATGCTCGGCAACGACAGCGGCCCGCGGCACCTGGCACAGGCCGTGGGCACGCCGACGGTGGGAATCTACTGGGTCGGCAACCTGATCATGGCCGGGCCGCTGGGGCGCACCCTGCACCGGGTGCACCTGTCCTGGACAACACACTGCCCGCAGTGCGGCGCGGACGTCACCCAAGTGGGCTGGACCGCGCCGCACTGCGGGCACGCGTTCGCATTGACCGAGCAGGTCCGCGCAGAGGATGTCTACGCGGACCTGGCCCAGCTTAGGGCCACGAGTCTTCTTCTTCGTGGCAAATAACCATCTCGCGCACCTCGCAGCCGCGCGGCTGGCCGAGCGCGAACAGGATCGCCTCGGCCACCCGCTCCGGGTCGTTCAGCCGTGAGTCGTCCTGCGGCTTGTATTGCTCGGTGCGGTCGTCGAAGAAGCGCGTTTTCATGCCCGCGGGAATCATCGTGGTGACCCCGATCCGGCCGCGGGTCTCCGCGGCCAGCGCCCGGCTGAAGCCGACCACGCCGAATTTCGACGCGCAGTAGGCGGTGGCGTCGGAGACGGCCTTGATACCAAGTGAGGAGGCCACGGTGATGACGCGGCCGTGGTTCGCCTCCAGATAGGGCAGTGCGGCGCGGACCACCGAGACGGTGCCGAGCAGGTTCACGCCGATCACCTTCTCCCATTCCTCCGCCGGCACGTCCTCCAGCCTGCCGCAGCGGTCGATCCCCGCGGCGGTCACGACGGCGTCCAGTCCGTCGAGCGACTCCGCCGCCTCGCGCACGGCGGCGGTGACGGCCTCGCGGTCCGCCACGTCTACTTCGAGCGCCTTGGCTCCGGCCACCCGACTCACGTCGCGGTCCAGCACCACCGGGGTGCCGCCGGCCGCGCGGACGGCCTCGACCACAGCGGCGCCGAGCCCGGAGCCGCCTCCCGTGACCAGGACGCGGCCGGGATTGCTTGCTGCTGCGTTCATGAATGTTCCTCCTTCAGTTGACGGATCTGCATGCGGCGCCGTTCAGCCGACCTTGGCCAGCGCTGCGGCGAGCTTGGTGGTGGACCGCGCCGGATAGTAGGGAACGGTGACCGTCTGGCCGCCCCAGGACTCGAGCAGCTTGGCCTCGGGCAGCTGGTCCGCCGTGTAGTCCCCGCCCTTGACCCAGAGATCCGGACGGAGCCGCTCCAACGCAGCCTCGGGCGTCTGCTCCTCGAAGACCAGGACGGCGTCCACGCATTCGAGCGAGAGCAGGAGTTCGGCCCGGTCCTGCTGGTTCATGATCGGGCGTTCGTCGCCCTTGAGGCGGCTGACGGAAGCGTCCGAATTGAGGCAGACGACCAGGCAGTCGCCCAGGGACCGGGCCGCCGCGAGGGTGCGGGCGTGGCCGGCGTGCAGCAGGTCGAAGCAGCCGCCGGTGGCCACGACGGTCCCGCCTGCGGCGCGCGTCTGCTGGGCGACGGCGAACGCGTCGCCGTCCCCGTGCAGCTGCGGCGGCGCCGGAGCCTCGTTCAAGGCGTCCACCCCGCCTGCGGCCAGGAAGGACGCGGCCTCCTGCACGGCCCGCTCTGCGGCGGGGGCGACGCCGTTACCGGAGGCCAGTCCTACCGCGAGGGCGGCGGCGAACCGGTCGCCGGCGCCGCAGGGATCGGCCGCGCTGACCTTCGGCGCGGGGATGGCCTGCGGCAGGCCGCCGTCGTCGAGCACCAGCGCGCCCGCGGCGCCGAGGGTGACGACGACGGACCGGCAGGACCAGCGCCGCCGCAGATCGGCAGCCGCCCGGGCCGCGGTTGCGGTATCCCGGCCGGATAGCCCCGCGGCCTTGAGCGCCTCGGACAGGTTCGGCGTCACGGCGGTGGCGCCGGGGACGGGGTCGGCGCCGGCGGGATGCGGGTCCCAGACCACGGGGATCGTGGCCGCCAGCTCGGTGAGCAGCCCGCGCAGGTCGGCATTCGCGGCCAGCCCCCGCCCGTAGTCGGCCACGATGACGGCATCCGCCGCGGCCACCGCGGCGAGCATCTCCTCCGTGGCTGCCGGGACCGGGGCGTCGCCGCAGCCTTCGTCGAAACGGGCCACCGCCTGGCCGCCGGCCCGGATCCTCGTCTTGACCGGCGTGGGGGCGCCCGAGGGGCCGGCAACGACGTCGATGCCTTCCAGCTCCCGGCGCAGCAGGACGGAAGCGCCGTCGTCGGACATTACCGTGACCAATTGAACGTCGCGCCCGTCGCGCGCCAGCATGCGGGCGACCAGCCCGGCGCCGCCGGCGCGCCGCTCCGTCGCCGCCACGTCCACGACCGGGACGGGGGCATCGGGTGAGAGGCGGCTGGCCTCGCCGTTGACATCGGCATCCAGCAGGAGGTCTCCTACCACCACGATCCTCATCGCGTGTCCCCCTCTCCGCCGACCCGGCCCTGGCGTGCCACCGCGGAGTCGAAGGCGCGGCAGATCATGTGTACGGCCATCAGATGCCCCTCCTGCGCATTGGCCGGTTGCCCCTCTACCGCCACGAATTCGTCGCAGCTGCGGGCGAGCGGGTTGGGCGCCGCGCCGGTCAGGGCCCAGGTGGTCACGCCAACCCTTCGGGCCGCTTCGACCGCGTTGAGCAGGTTCGGGCTCTTGCCGCTCGTGGAGAGCAGGATCAGGATGTCGCCGTCGCGGCCGTGGCCCAGCACCTGCCGGGCAAAGAGCTGGTCGTAGCCGTAGTCGTTGGCGATGGCCGTGACGGCGGAGGATTCGGCGTGCAGGGAGATGGCGGAAAAGGCCTCGCGTTCGCCGTCGAACCTCCCCACGAGCTCCGCGGTCAGGTGCTGGGCCTCGGCGGCGGAACCGCCGTTGCCCGCGGCGAGCAGCCGGTGCCCGCGCATCAGCCGGCCCGCCAGCTCGTCACCCCACGCGGCGAGCTGTGCCGCCTGGGCCCGCAGGGACTCGACCGCCGGGGCAACCTCGTCCAGGTGGGCCAGCACGACGTCGACGGAGTCCGCGCCGGGCTGCCTGGCAGGGCGCGCCGGGACCGGCACCAGCGCGGGGACCGGCGCGTACGATTCGGCCGCTTCCGGTCCCGCCGGCCGGGCCGCGGCCGCCATGCGCCTCACAGTGCCTCTCCTTCCAGCACGTGCAGCGAACCGCGCCGGGCTCCGGAGCTGCGGGCCAGGCCATAGGCCCGCTCGGTATCCGCGGCAACCCGGTCCCAGGTGTACCGGGTCCGCACCCGCTGGCGGCCCGCCCGGCCGAGCTCAGCGGCGAACTGCGGGTCGGCCAGCAGGGCCGCAAGCGCGTCCGCCACCGCCTCCGGATCCCGCGGCGGCACGTGCAGACCGGTCTTGTGGTCCACCACCGTGTCGATCAGGCCACCGACCGAGGCCGCGACCACGGGGACGCCGCAGGCCATCGATTCCAGCGGCACGATCCCGAACGGCTCGTACCAGGGCACGCAGACGACGACGTCCGCGCTGCGCAGGACGGCCGGGATCTGCTCGCGCGGAACCTGCCCGCGCAGGACGATCTGCTCCTCCACACCGAGTTCGCGTGCCAGCGACAGCAGCCGCTGCGCCTCCGGATCCGCTGCCAGCCCCTCCGGGCCGGCAGATCCGCCGACCACCAGCAATTCGACGTCGCCGATGCCCCGGTCCTTCAGCAGCTTCAGAGCCCGCACCGAAATGTCCACGCCCTTGCGCGGCACCATCCGCCCCAGCGTGACAATGCGGTGCCTGCGTCCGCGCTCCTCCGCGGCGCCCTCGGCCGTGAACAGGTCAACGTCCACGCCGCAGGGCGCGATCGAGACGTTGCCGCGCGGAATCCCCATCGCGGCCAGCTCGAACACCTCGTCCGAGCACGTGGCGATAATCCGGTCCACGCTGCGTCCGACGTTCGGTTCCAGCCACGCCCGCTGCTCCGGACTGGTGTCCTGCGCGCCCTGGTGCCGCCGCTTCACGGTGCCGAGCGCGTGGAAGGTCTGCAGCACCGGCACCGGGTAGCCCTCGCCAGAGTGCCGCCGCGCCGCGTCGAGTGCGGCCACGCCGGACATCCAGAAATGCCCGTGCACCACGTCAGGCGGGCTGTCTCCCCAGTCCGCGCTGATGCCGTCCGCCAGTTCGCCCATATAGGGCAGCAGCTCGTCCTTCGGCACAGGCTCCGCGGGGCCGGCCTCCACGTGCACCACTTCTACTCCGGGCCGCATGAACACCCGGTGCGGGAGGTCCCGGCTGTCCCGCCGGGTGTAGACGGTGACGAAGTGCCCGCGCCGCGCCAAGGCGGCGGACAGCTCGGCCACATGCACGTTCTGGCCGCCGGCGTCCACTCCCCCCAGCACGGCCAGCGGGCTGGCATGCTCGGAGACCATCGATATCCTCACAGCTGACTCCTCTCGGTCACTGCCATCAATCTGCCGGCGCCGGCCGTGGCTTCGGCCAGCACGGCGTCCCAGTTCTGGAGGAACGCCGCCAGGGAATAACGTTCGAGCGCGGCCTGCCGGGCGACGGCGCCGCGCGCCCTAGCCTCCTCCGGTTCCCGGACCAGCCGCGCGGCTTCGGCCCGGAGGTAGTCCACGTCCGTGGAGATTGCGCCGGCCTCCGGCGGCACCGCCCGGGCGGCCTCCGTCGTGGCCAGCACGATCACGGGCATGGCCAGGTGCATGGCCTCCAGCAGGGCCAGGCCCAGCGAGGTCCAGCGCAGCGGGTGCAGGTACGCGCGGCGGCGGGCCAGCTCGGAATGCAGCCGCCTGCCCGGCAGGTCGCCGCACACGGCCAGCCGGTCCGGTCCCAGCCCGACGGCCTCGGGCAGCCCGTCGCCACCCATGCCGAACACGTCCAGCGGCGCGGCCTCGGCGAAGCCGGGCAGCAGGTCCGTCCCGGTCACCCGCCACCGCCGCACCGGCTCGTTGACCACCACGCCCAGGCGGTCCAGCTCCCCGGTGTAGAGCGGGCCGGGATCCACGATCCCGTGCTCGATCACGGTGGTGCGGGCGCCGCCGCAGTCCCAGAACAGCCTGTTGAAGTGCGTGACGTGGACGATCGGGATCTGCTGCTGGTCCGCCAGCGGGTGCACCGAGTTCGGGACGCCGCCCTTGGGCGTGTTGTGCTCCAGGAACACGGCCGGAACGTCTTTGCCGGGGCGGCGGCCCAGCAGCCGGGCGCATTCGTCCACCTCTTCCGGGCGCTGGAGGACAACGACGTCGATGTCCTCCTGTCCAAGCGTCTCCGGCGCCACGTCGCGGACGCTTTCGGGCCACTCGCGGCCGGCCCGGCCCAGGCCCCAGGGGCCGCCTTCCGGGGTCGCGGGAAGCAGGTACTCGTGCTGCCCGCGCACGAAAGCGTCGGTCCAGCCGCCGTGCACGTGCCACAGCAGAATCTTCATCCGTTCCTCATTTCTCTCCGGGCGGGCAGCGAGGCCACGCCAAGACACAGCCGCTGCACGGCCGCCACGACTTCCTCCGGCGCCACGTCCGCCAGGCAGGGATGCCCCGGGACCGGGCACTCGCGGGCCCGGCTCAGCCGGCACGCCGCATTCTGATCCCCGAGCAACTCCACCGGCACCTTGTACGGCGCCCAGCGCACGGCCGGGACCACGGGCGAGAACAGGCTCACCACGGGGGTGCCGACGGCCGCGGCCAGGTGCGCCGGTCCCGTGTTGCCGGTGACGACGGCGGAGGCCCCGGCCAGCACACCGGCCAGGCCGCGCAGGTCCGTCTCGCCGCCCAGGTCCAGCGCGTCCGGACCGGCGACGGTGGCGGTGAGGCCGCGCTCCTTCGGGCCGCCGGTGACCACGACATTGAAGCCGGCGGCGACCAGCAGCTCCACGGCCGCCGCGTGGTGCAGCGGCGGCCAGGCCCTCGCCGGCACCGCCGCCCCCGGGTGCACGGCCACGTACGGGCGGCCGCCAAACAGGTCCCCCGCATCCGGAACGTCGCGCACCCGCAGCCGTCCGTCGTCGCCGTCGGGCAGCCGGTAACCGGCCGCCGATGCGATCCGCAGCGCGCGCTCGGCCTCGGGCTGGTCTTCCGGGAAGTCCTCGCCCGGCTTCAGCCGGACGTCGAGCAGCGAGCCGGCGTAGTCCACCGAGGCCCCGGTGATCCGCCGGACGCCGGCGAGCCGCAGCAGCATCGCGAGCGGCAGCGGCGACTGGTGGAAGGAAGTGAGGATGATGGCCTCGGTGACCGACCGCGAGCGCACCCAGTCCAGCAGCACGGCAAGATGCTCGTCGCTGACGGGCGGGGCCGGATCCACGATCCACGGGCTCGCCCAGGTGAACACCTCGGCCACGCCCGGGAGCAGCTGCCCGGCCGCGGCGCCCTGCGGACCGCAGAGCATTAGCACCTCGTTGGGTCCGGCGCCGTCCCCCGCCGCGATGGCCCTGACGGCGGGGCCGGCCAGCAGGACATCGCCGGCGCTGTCCAGCCGCGCCACCAGCACGCGGCTCATCGGCCGCCTCCGGGCAGGCCGTCCGCCGCCTGCAGGACGGGGCTTCCTTGTTCGGGCACCGGCGCCGGGCCTTCCGCCCCGAACAGCAGCTGCAGGGCGCCCGCCAGGTCAGGCGCCACGAGGGCTGCAGCCTGGACTTCTTCCGCCCGGGTGACCGGAGTGGGCACGAGGACGCCCCGGGCCCCTGCCGCGGCGGCCGCCTCGACGTCCGCGCCGATGTCCCCCACGAACGCGACCTCGTCCGGCTGCAGGCCGAGCCGTTCGCAGGCCCGGAGGATCATGCCCGGCTGCGGCTTGCGGCAGCCGCAGCCGTCCTGGGGTCCGTGCGGGCAGACCTCCCACACAGCGAAGGGTCCCAGCAGTTCCTCCACCCGCGCGTTGACGGCATCCACCTGGCTCCGGTCGAGCAGGCCACGGGCGACGCCGGACTGGTTGGTCAGCACCCCGCAGGGCAGGCCGGCGGCCCGTACGGCGTCCAGCGTCGTGCGGGCGCCTGGCATCGGGCGGACCCGGGCCGGATCGCCGTTGTAGGGAACGTCGATGACCAGCGTCCCGTCCCGGTCGAAGAGGACGGCGCGCGGCGGATGCAGAGCCGAAGAAGTCATATCAGGACTGTTCCCGCCCCGGGCGCCGGCTAAACACTTCAGCGCCGACTTCTTTTCGCCGCGGCCGGATCCCCGCCCCCCCGGCGCCGGCCAGGCCTGCCGCGCATTTCCCCACCGCCGTGCCGTGCGCCGGGCCGCTCTGGCAGGATGAAGCCATGCAACCAGAAACCGAGCCGGGCAGGAACCCGGCGCCCGACGGACTGGAGCCGGACGGCCGCCCCGAACTGCTGGTGCTGCGCGCGCTGAAGCTGGGTGACCTCCTGGTGGCTGTGCCCGCGCTGCGCGCCCTGCGCCGCGCCTACCCGGACCACCGGATCCTGTACGCCGCCCAGGCCTGGCTGCGTCCGATGATGGAACTGGTCGGTTCAGTCGACGACCTGCTGGACACTCACGGCCTCGACGTTCCCATCAACCTCTCCCCCGGCCGCGTCGACATCGCGGTCAACCTGCACGGCAACGGCACCGAGAGCCGCGGCCGTATCGAAGCCCTGCGGCCCCGGCGCAGGATCGGCCATGCATCCCCCGGCTGGGACGGCCCCGGCTGGCCGGACGGGCTGCACGAGCGTGAGCGCTGGGCAAGGCTGCTGGACTGGCACGGTATCCCGGCGGACCCGCTGGACTACCGGCTGCGCCGCCCCGCCGAGCGGACCAGCCGGCCCGGCGCCGCCGTGCTGCATGTGGGCGCAGCCTACGGGAGCCGGCTGTGGCCCGCGGACCGCTTTGCCGCCGTAGCGCGCGAACTGGGGCTGGCCGGCCACGACGTCGTCTTCACCGGCAGCGCAGGGGAACGGCCGCGGGCGGAGGAAGTGGCCGGGCTGGCTGGCCTCGGTCCCGACACCGTGGTCGCGGGTGAGTATTCGCTCACCGAATTCGCCGCGGTGATCGGCGATGCCGCCGTCGTCGTCTCCGCCGACACGGGCGCCGCGCACCTGGCCTCGGCCTACTCGCGGCCCTCCGTGGTCATGTTCGGCCCGGCTCCCGTGGCCGAATGGGGGCCGCCGCCCGGACCGCACATCGTGCTGACCGATGAGGCACTTCGGCGCGGCGACACGTTCTCGGCGGAGCCGGATCCCGCACTGCTCGCCGTGACTCCGGACGACGTGCTGGACGCCTTGGCCGGCCTCGGGGTCATGCCCGGCGCCGGCATCCTCTCTGCGGAGCCCGCGATCCGCACCGATTCGTAGGCCGCGCCTTCCTAGGCGGTGCGCAGCCGGCGGGCCGGAGCGGCCTCCGGTTCGCCCAACAGCCGGCGCTGCAGCCGCACCAGAATCCGCGACAGCGCGCGCGAAACCTGCATCTGCGTCATGCCGACCCGCTCCCCCACGCGCTGCTGCGATTCCTCCTCGAAGTAGCGGTAGTACAGCAGCTGCTGCTCGCGCGGCGCGAGCTCCCGGATGGCGGCGCGCAGCATCACGAGCTCCTCGGTCCGCTCCAGGCGTTCGTCGGCCCCGCCCAGCCCGTCGGCCAGGCTGCGGCCGTCCGTCGCGCTCTCGAGGGATTCCGGCCGCATGCTGCTCTGGCAGTTCAGGGCCTCGGCCACCAGCCGCGGGGCCTGTCCGACCTCGCCGGCCAGCTCGGCCAGCGAGGGCTCCCGGCCCAGCCGCTGGACCAGCTCTGGCGCTGTCCGGACCACCACGGTGCGCAGATCCTGCAGCTGGCGCGGGGGCCGGACCATCCAGCAGCTGTCACGGAGGTAGCGCTTGAGTTCCCCGGTCACCGTCGGAACGGCGTAGGCCGGGAAATCGGTGCCGCGGTCCGGGTCGAACCCGCGCACGGCCTTGATCAGGCCCATCCGCGCCACCTGCTTCAGGTCGTCCAGGTCCCGCCCCGTGCCCGCATACCCCTTAGCGGCTGTCTCCGCGATCTCGAGGTGCCCTAGGACAAGTTCCTCTTCGAGCGCCAGGCGGAGCGAACCACTGGCGGCTCGGGCCTGTCGGAAGAGCGTCGTGCGGTGGTTGAGGGCAGGCTTCATCGGGCGTCACTCTCTGTTCTGCGGCCGCGGGCTGGACCCCACGTTCACCCCCAGAGAAACATAAGCATGCTTACAAGGCAACGGCTTTCCGGAAAAATCCGGCCGGAAATCTTTTCCTGCGCCCGGAGAAGAAGGTATAAGCCGGAAGAAGCGGCTCAGGCCCCGGCGTCGCGCCGCGGTGGCTTGCCACCGGCCTTGCCGTCAACCAATTTGAGGCCGATCACACAGCCGATAATGCCCGCCAGGAACAGCATCTTCAAGAGTCCCGCCGGTTCCCCGGAGAACAGGACCGCGTACAGCACCGTCAACACCGCGCCCAGCCCGGTCCACACCGCGTACGCCGTCCCGATGCCGATGCCGCGCATCGAAAATCCCAAGCCGGCCATGCTCAGCACTACGGCGACCAGGAAGACCGCCGCCGGTCCCGGGCGCGACAGCCCGTCCGAATAGTCCAGCGCGGTGGCCCACACGGCCTCCAGCACGGCGCTGGCAATCAAAACGATCCAGTGCACCGTGCTACCCCACTGCCTTCAGGCCGACAACGCAGCCGATGATGCCCAGGAGCAGCAGCACCTTGGCGAGGCTGGCGCGTTCACCGCCGAAAACCATCGCGTAGGCCGCCGTCAGCACGGCGCCGATGCCGACCCACACGGCGTACGCGGTCCCTACCGGGATCGCCGTCATCGCGAACGCCAGGCCGGTCATGCTCGCCGACATGGCGACGAAGAAGGTGACCGTCGGCCACAGCCGGCGGAAGTTCTGCGAACGGCCCAACGCCGTCGCCCATACCGCCTCAAGCACGCCCGACAGGACCAGAATTATCCATTCCATCGAATAACCTCATGGCCAGTCTTGTCGCGTGCCGGGTACTGATCCCTCGTCCGGAGGCCCCGATCGGGGCCTTGCAAAGAAGATAGCAAAGTACGACGGCGGAGCGGGACTTTGGTGTCCCGGCCCACCATGGATTCGTCCGGGTCCGATCCGTTCGGCGGCCCTGCGTGGCACGATGTAGCCATGGAGATCGCGCAAGCGCCGGCCACCCACCGCCTGCAGCCCGGCGCGCCCAGCCAGGAGGACATCGACCGCTACCGCACTCTGAGCGCCAACGCGGCGGCCGGTGTCGCCGTCGTCGCCACCGCCGCCCGCGGTCGCGACTACGCCGCCACGGTCACCGGCTGGCTGCCGGTCTCCTACGACCCGCCGACCATGCTCGTGAGCCTCTACGGCGAGTCGCGGATCGGCGAGGCCGTCTCCACGAGCCGCTACTGGACGCTGAGCCTGCTGACCCGCGGCCAGCAGGGCATTGCCAATTGGCTTGCCAGCCCCGGCACGCCGCTGGAGGGACTGATGACCCAGGTTCCCTTCCGCCGCGGGGAGGTCTCCTCGGCGCCGGTCATCGACAACGCCCTCGCGTTTTTCGAACTGGAAACCGTCGCCGCCCATCCGGCCGCCACCCATCTCCTGGTCGTGGGCGAAGTCCGGGCCATGGGCACCTTGGCTTCGGGGCAGGACGTCCTCGACCCGCTGGTCCATTTCGGATCCGCCTATCATCGGCTCAACCGCTGACCTAAGAACAGGAACAGGTACCCATGACTATCGACCGAAGCCTGGAGAACGAAAACCGGCCCGCCCCCGACAGCGACCGCAAGCCCGATTCGCCCACCGACATCTCGAAGCGTTCCTGGGGCTACATCTTCAAGCGCACCCTGAACGAGTTCAGCGCGGACAAGTGCACCGACCTCGCCGCCGGCATGACCTACTACGCCGTGCTCTCGATCTTCCCCGGGCTGCTGGCAGTGGTCTCCATCCTGGGAGTCTTCGGCCAGGGCGAGGCCACCACCCGCACCATCATTGACCTGCTGGAGAAGCTCGGCGCGCCGCCGGACGCGCTCAGCCTGATCGAGGGACCCATCAACCAGATGACCACGGCAACCGGTGCCGGGCTCGCGCTGGTCGTCGGTATCATCGGCGCCATCTGGACCGCTTCGGGCTTCGTCCGCGCCTTCGGCCGGGCCATGAACTTGATGTACGACGTCGACGAGGGCCGCCCGTTCTGGAAGCTCTACCCCGTCATGCTCGGCGTGACCCTCGTCCTCGTGACCGTCGTCGTGATTATGATGCTGCTCCTCATCCTTTCCGGCGGATTCGCCCAGGCCCTCGGCGACATGATCGGCCTCGGCGAAACGGCCCTCATGGTCTGGAACATCGTCCGATGGCCCATACTCGTCCTGCTGGTGGTCTTCATGATCGCTGTGCTCTACTACGCCACCCCGAACATCAAGCAGCCCAAGTTCCGCTGGCTGAGCATCGGGGCCGTCGTCGCCATCGTCGTCATGGCCCTGGCCACCGCCGGCTTCGGCTTCTACGTGGCCAACTTCGGCAACTACAACGCCACCTACGGTGCCATCGGCGGCGTGATCGTGCTGCTGCTGTGGATCTGGATCATGAACGTCGTGCTCCTGTTCGGCGGGGAGCTCGACGCGGAGATCGAGCGCGGCCGGCAACTGCAGGCCGGCATCAGGGCCGAGGAGAAGCTCCAGCTCCCCCCGCGCGACACCAGGCACAGCCGGAAGCTCACCGAAAAGGCCCTCGGCCTGGTCAACGACGGCCGCGATCTGAGGACCTCGCACGCCCACAAGGACTACCGGAACGAGTAGCAGCCGCCTCCCCTTGACGGCTCCACCGTCCTAGACTTGGCCAATGAGCGACCAACTCAATGCCACCGCCGTGGCCGAAGAACTGCAGGACATGATCCTGCACAACGAAGACGTGGACAGGTTCCTCGACGAGCTGTCCGTCTATTCCACCCGCATACTCGGCGACACTGCCGAGATCCATTGCGGCGTGACGCTCAAACGGCACAAACGCTCCGTGACCGTGGCGCACAGCGACCCCATCGCGCGCCAGCTGGATGAAATCCAGCACGGCTTCGGAGAGGGCCCGTGCCTTGCTGCCATCGCCACCGGCACGACAACCATCGTGCAGGACGTACGGACCGACAACCGCTGGCCGGAGTACTTCGGGGCCGTCGCCAAGCACGGCTACTACTCAATGATGGGCGTGCCGCTCATGCTGCAGGCCGGCGGCGGCGCCGCCCTGAACTTCTACGCCGCGCAGCCCGGAGCCTTCAGCGGCGAAACGGCCCGGGTGGCCGAAGGCTACGGTTACCAGGCCTCCCGCGCCCTCCAGCTGGCCCTGCGCGTGGCGGAACGGGCCGACACCGCGTCCCACCTCAAAGCCGCCCTGGAGTCGCGCACCACGATCGACCTGGCCGTCGGCATCATCATGGGCCAGAACCGCTGCAGCCAGGAGGAGGCCTTCAATATCCTCAAGGCCGCGTCCAGCAGCCGGAATATCAAGCTCCGCGACGTCGCCGCCGGCCTGGTCGCCAACCTCGAAAGCACGCCGAGCACGCACTTCGACGACTGACGTGTCGCGCCGCCGGCAATACCGGGCCAAGGGTTGTCGGCCCTCCGGCCGTGGGATAAGTTGCAGGCACATGGCCCCAGCCCAGGGAGAGCGCCGATGGAAGCCGAAATCACCCTGCACGTCGACGGCAGCCGGCGTGCGCTCAGCCTCGATACCCGGACCACCCTGCTCGACGCCCTGCGCGACCGGCTCGGCGTCTACTCGCCGAAGAAGGGCTGCGACCACGGCCAGTGCGGAGCGTGCACCGTGCTGCTCAACGGCCGCCGGGTCAACTCCTGCCTGGTCTTCGCGGTCGCCCAGGACGGCGCCGAGGTGGTCACCGCCGCGGGCCTCGCCGAGGACGGGAACCTGCACCCGGTCCAGCAGGCCTTCCTCGACCAGGACGCCTTCCAGTGCGGTTACTGCACTCCCGGCCAGATCTGCTCGGCGGTCGGCATGCTCGCCGAGGCGGAGGCCGGCGATCCGAGCTACGTCACGCCGGCCACACCGCCGGACGGCCCGCCCCCGGCTGCAGCCCTCGACGACGACGAGATCCGCGAGCGCATGAGCGGCAACCTCTGCCGCTGCGGCGCGTACGTCAACATCGTCGCCGCCATCCGGCAGGCAGCCGCCGAGGGAACCGGCGCATGAAGCCGTTCGACTACCGGCGCGCCGCCTCACCCGACGGCGCCATCGCGGACGTCGCCGGCAACCCCGACGCCGCCTACCTCGCCGGCGGGACCAACCTCGTCGACCACATGAAGCTCGGCATCGCGGCCCCCGGCCTGCTGGTGGACATCACCTCGCTCCCGCTGGATCAGGTCGACGAGACCGACGACGGCGGCGTGAGCATCGGCGCCAACGTGCGCAACAGCGACCTCGCCGCCCATCCGATCATCCGCAGCCGCTATCCGGTGCTCTCGCAGGCCCTGCTCTCCGGCGCCTCCGGCCAGCTGCGCAACCTCGCCACCACCGGCGGCAACCTCCTCCAGCGCACCCGCTGCGTCTACTTCCAGGACGCCACCACGCCCTGCAACAAACGCGTGCCGGGCTCCGGCTGCTCGGCGCTCGAGGGCTACGCCCGGTACCACGCCATCCTCGGCGCATCCCCCGAGTGCATCGCTGTACACCCTTCCGACATGGCCGTCGCCCTCGCAGCGCTGGACGCCGCCGTCGTCGTCCGAAGCGCCTCCGGGGAGCGCAGCATCGCGCTGGCAGACCTGCACCGCCTGCCGGACGGCCGCCCGGATCTGGACACCGTCCTGGACCACGGGGACCTGATCACGTCGATCCGGCTCCCCGGCCTGCCATGGGCGGGACGCTCGGCCTACAGCAAGGTCCGCGACCGCGCTTCCTACGCCTTCGCGCTGGTTTCCGTCGCCGCGGCGGTGGAACTGGAGAACGACGGCGGCGCCCCGGGAGAGGTTCCTGTCATCCGCCAGGCACGGATCGCCCTGGGCGGAGTCGCGCACAAGCCGTGGCGCGCCAGCCTCGCCGAGGAGGCGCTGCGCGGGGCCAAAGCCACGCACGAGAGCTTCCGGGCGGCTGCCGACGCCGAGCTTGAACCGGCCGCCACCGTCGAGGACAACGCCTTCAAGGTGCCGATGGTCCGCAACACGATGATTTCCGTGCTGCACGAACTCACCCGGGAGTATTCATGACCGCCCCTTTGGAAGCCCGGGCCATGGGCAGCAGCCTCGAGCGGCTCGACGGCGTAGCGAAAGTGACCGGAACGGCCCCCTACGCGTGGGAACAGCGCGTCGAGCATCCGGCCTACCTGCATCCGGTCCAGTCCACCATTGCCCTCGGCCGCGTCACCGGCATCGATACCGCCGCGGCCGAGGCCCTGGACGGTGTCATCGCCGTCCTGACGCACCACAACGCGCTGCGGCTGGAGGACACCTCGGACGGCGAGCTGGCGATCCTGCAGTCCGACGCCGTGGGCTTCCGGGGACAGTTCATCGGCGGCGTCATCGCCGAGACCCCGGAGATCGCCCGCGAAGCGGCGGCCCTCGTCGCCGTCAGCTACGACGAGGAGACGCACGACGCCCGGCTCAGCGCCGACCGCGAGGACCTCGATACGCCCGAACAGGTCAATGCGGGATTCCCCACCGACACCTCCGAGGGCGATCCCGATGCCGCCCTGGCGGGCGCCGCCGTCGTTATTGACCGCACCTACACCACGCCGGCCGAACACAATAACCCGATGGAACCGCACACCACCGTGGCGCAGTGGACGGACCAGGGGCTGGTGCTCTACGACTCGACCCAGGGCGTCCACCAGGTGCGGCGGGCGCTCGCGCCGGTCTTCGGCCTGCCCATCGAGCGGATCCACGTCACCAGCCCGCACGTGGGCGGTGGCTTCGGGTCCAAGGGCCTGCCCCACTCGCATGTGGTCCTCGTGGCGATGGCCGCGCAGCTGAGCAACGGCCGTCCGGTCAAGCTCGCGCTGACCCGGCAGCAGCTCTTCTCCGTCGCCGGCTACCGCACCCCAACCATCCAGCGGGTCCGGCTGGGGGCCGACCGCGAAGGCCGGCTCACCGCCATCGTCCACGACGTCGTCGAACAGACCTCGAAAATCAAGGAGTTCGCGGAACAGACCGCCGTGCCGACGCGCATGATGTACGCCGCGGAGAACCGCAGGACCACGCACCGGCTGGCCCGGCTCGACGTCCCGGTTCCGTCCTGGATGCGCGCGCCCGGCGAATGCCCCGGCATGTTCGGACCCGAGGTGGCCATGGACGAGCTGGCGGAAGCCTGCGGCGTGGACCCGATCGAGGTGCGTGTCCGCAACGAACCGCACATCGACCCGGAAAGCGGCCGCCCGTTCTCCAACCGGCATCTCGTCGCCTGCCTGCGCGAAGGCGCCCGGCGGTTCGGCTGGGAGCAGCGCGACCACCGTCCGCGCGTCAGGCTCGACGGGGACTGGCTGGCCGGGACCGGCGTGGCGAGCTCCACCTATCCCGCGCGCAGCCAGCCCGGGTCGGTAGCCCGGATCCGCTTTGCGGACGGGCTGTTCAACGTCTCGATCGGGGCCGCGGACCTGGGCACCGGAACCTGGACGGTGCTGACGCAGGTCGCCGCGGATGCCCTGGGCGTAGGGGTCGGGGACGTCCGGCTGGAGATCGGGGATACCGCCCTGCCCAAAGCCACCATCGCCGGCGGCTCCACCGGGCTGGCCAGCTGGGGCACGGCGATCGCCGAAGCCGGTGAGACGTTCCTGGCCAAGTACGGCACGGAGCCGGAGGATGGCGACGAGCTGGAGGCGGCGGCCCCGAAGAATCCCGCCGCCGACGAGTACGCCATGCACTCCTTCGGCGCCCAGTTCGCCGAGGTGAAGGTCCACCGCTTCACCGGCGAGATCCGGGTCTCCCGCATGCTCGGCGTGTTTTCCGCCGGCCGGATCGTCAATCCGCGTACCGCGCGCTCGCAGTTCCTTGGCGGCATGACCATGGGACTCGGCATGGCCCTGCACGAGCACAGCGTCATGGATCCGCGGTTCGCCATGATCGTCAACCATGACTTTGCGGAGTACCACATTCCGGCCAACGCCGACGTCCTCGACATGGATGCCATCTGGCTCGACGAAGTGGATGAACACGCGGGCCCGCTGGGTGCCCGGGGCATCGGCGAGATCGGAATCGTCGGAGCCGCCGCGGCCATCGCCAACGCCGCCTACCACGCCACCGGCGTCCGGGTGCGGGACCTGCCGCTGACGCCGGACAAGTTCCTCTGAGCAGAGGTCGGCCACCGGCCCCCGCCCCGAGTCGGCGCCTCACCCATACCGTTACCGTGGAGCCGAGGCCGTACGCGTGCTGCGGGTGGGTAGCCTCAGACGCTCCGCCACTCGTCGCCCGTGATGTGGCTGCCGGCCTGCGGGCCCATCTGCAGCATGCCTCCGTCCACCGCCCAGGACGCGCCCGTGACATACGCTGACGCAGGCGACGCCAGGAAGGCTATGACGGCGGCGACTTCGCGCGCGTCGCCCGGCCTGCCGAGCGGAATCCCGGGGCGCGAAACCGTCCGCGGATCCAGGTCCGTCTGGCCGGTCATCGGCGTCGCGATTTCGCCGGGTGCCACCGTGTTGGCCGTGACCCCGTACTCGGCCAGCTCGAGGGCGATGGTCCTGACCAGGCCGCCCAGGCCGTGTTTGGCCGCATCGTAGGCCGCCGAACCGACCCGGGGCTGATGCTCATGGACGCTGGTGACTGCGATGATCCGGCCCCCGGAGCCCTGCTCGACCATGAGCCGTGCCGCGCGCTGGAGGCACACGAACGCCCCGTCCAGGTCGGTGGCGACAACCTCCCGCCAGGTCTCGTAGCTGGTGTCGAGGAACTTCCGGCTCGCGCCCGTGCCCGAGTTGTTGACGAACACGTCCAGCCCGCCAAGATCCCGGGCGAGAGTATCGATCACCGCGCCGCACCCGGGCAGCTCGGTGAGGTCCAGCCGGGCGGTCACCGCGCGGCGGCCCAGGGATCGGACCTCGCCGGCTGTCTGCTCCGCCCCGGCCTGGTCCCTGTGCCAGGTGATGCCGACATCCATGCCGGCCTCCGCGAGGGCGACGGCGGTGGCGCGGCCGATGCCTGAGTCCGATCCGGTCACGATCGCGGTCTTCGGCGAGAACTCAACCATGGCTGTCCTTCCGTCCGGGCGGCCCCAGGATCCCATTCTTCCCGAGCGGCGGCCACAGGAACAGTTCATGATGAATACCACATGAACGGCGGCGGACTTTGTGAAAAAATGGACCATGCGCCCCATGCAGCACTCCAGCAAACTCCAGAACGTCCGGTACGAACTTCGCGGCCCCATCCTGCACGCCGCCAAGAAAATGGAGGCGGAGGGACAGCGCATCCTGCGGATGAACCTGGGCGATCCCGCGCCCTTCGGACTGGAGGCGCCGGAGTCGATCGTCGTGGACATGATCCACCATCTGCGCGATTCCCAGGGTTACTGCGACTCCAAGGGCATCTTCTCGGCCCGCACCGCGATCTCGCAGTACTACCAGACCAAGGGCCTGATGCAGATCGGTGTGGAGGACATCTTCATCGGCAACGGCGTCTCGGAACTCATTTCGATGACGCTCCAGGCCTTCCTGGAGAACGGCGACGAGGTGCTCATCCCGGCCCCCGACTACCCGCTGTGGACCGCCTCGGTCACGCTCAGCGGCGGCACGGCCGTCCACTACCTCTGCGACGAGGACAACAACTGGTGGCCGGACATGGCGGACGTCGAAGCCAAGATCACCCCGCGGACCAGGGCCATCGTGCTCATCAACCCGAACAACCCGACCGGGGCCGTCTATCCGCGGCACGTCATCGAACAGTTCGCGGAACTCGCGCGCCGGCACGACCTGGTCCTGTTCTCCGACGAGATCTACGAGAAGATCACCTATGACGACGCCGTCCACATCCACACCGCGGCCGTCGCCGAAGACCTCCCGGTGCTGACCTTCTCCGGACTGTCCAAGGCCTACCGCATGCCCGGCTACCGCGCCGGCTGGGTCGCCGTCAGCGGTCCGCGCGCCGCCACCGCCGCGTACCGCGAATCACTTGAGCTGCTGGCCTCCCTGCGGCTCTGCGCCAACGTCCCGGCCCAGCACGCCATCCAGACCTCGCTCGGCGGCTACCAGAGCATCGGGGACCTCGTGAAGCCCGGCGGCCGGCTGCGCGAACAACGCGACCTGGCCTGCAAGCTGCTCAACGAGATCCCCGGCGTCAGCTGCGTCCCGGCCGCCGGCGCCATGTACCTCTTCCCCAAGCTGGATCCGGCGGTCTACCCCTTCACGAACGACGAGCAGTTCGTGCTCGACCTGCTGGAAGACCAGAAGATCCTCGTCTCGCACGGCACGGCCTTCCATTGGCCGGCGCCGGACCACTTCCGCTTCGTCATCCTGCCGTCCGTCGCCGAGATCGAAGAGGCCGTCCGGCGGATTTCGTCCTTCCTGGGCGTCTACCGGCGGAAGGCCGAAGCCGAGGCCCTGGCCGGAGCCGCGGGCATCCCGGCGCCCTGACCCGCCGTCGTCGTTGCCGAAGATTCAGAGCCACTTCTTCCATTTGAAGGCTCCGTATAAGGCCGCGCCGATGCCCACCATGAGCGTCAGGGCGAACGGGTAGCCCCAGAGCCAGTCCAGCTCCGGCATGTGGTCGAAGTTCATGCCGTACACGGCGCCCACCAGCGTCGGCGCGAACAGTATGGCGGCCCAGGACGAGATCCGCTTGACCTCCTCGTTCTGCGCCAGGCTGGTCTCGGTCAGCCGCTTCATCTCCTCGTTCTGGCGCTGCCCCACAAGCGTGGAGTGCACGCTCAGCGCGTTCTGCAGCAGCGCCCGGAACGCGTTGGCCCGGTCCACCACCCGGAAGACGTGGTCATGGACGTCGCGCAGCCGCTCCTGCAGGTCGATGTCCAGCCCGTACTTTTCGGCCCCGCGCTCCAGCGTCGCCAGCATTTCGTCCAGCGGCTGCGTCGCCCGCTGGAACTCGATCACCTCGCGGTGCAGTTCGTAGATCCGGCGCGAGACTTCCGGGCTGCCGCCGAAGAGGTCGTCCTCGATCTCGTCGATGTCGTTCTCCAGCCCGGCGACGACCGGCGCATATTCATCCACGACCTGGTCCACGATCGCGTAGAGGACGGCCTGCGGCCCCTTGGCCAGCAGCTCCGGCTTGCCCTCCATCCGCCGCCGCGCCTTGGCTAGGTTGGGCGACTCCGCATGGCGGACCGTCACCACGAAGTCGGGCCCCACAAAGACGTGCAGCTCGCCGAACTCCACCTTTTCGACGTCGTCGAGGTAGCGGGCGGGCCGCAGCACCATGAACAGGGTCCCGCCGTACCGCTCCAGCTTGGACCGCTGATGGCCGTTCAGCGCGTCCTCCACGGCGAGGTCGTTCAGGTCGAACTCCCGCGCCACGTCCCGCACGTCGCCCGGGTCGGGACGATACAGCCCGATCCACGCCATCCCGCCGGTCGTACGCATCGTCATGAACGTCTCGTCCAGGCTGCCGGGGCTGGCAACCCGTTGTCCGTCCACGTACACGGCGTTGTCCACCAACGACATCTGCAGTCCTTTCCGCCGGGCCTGTGGCCCGCCTGCGCCGAACCACAGCCAATCTACCAACTGCCGTGCGTGTGAATCGCAGCGCTACTGGAGCTGTGCTTGTGCAGGCCGGAGCACGCCCGGACCAGGGCCTGATCAGGGGCCGTTCAGGGCGGGCCCCCATATCCTCCGCGCCACCGCCGCTGGAAGGCTGGACGAGGCGGCCATCGGAGCCGGCCACGTCCGATCGAGACAGAGAGGTCACCATGACCGCGCGAACACCCTTGCGCCGACGCAGCACAACAGAGCCGAAGAGGGGAGGCCTGACGTTGCGGTCGGCCCCCGCCTTCTTCCTCGCCACTTTCGGCCTGTCCTGGGGCGCGGGCGCACTGTACATGCTGTTCCAGGCGGAGATCGACGCCATTTTCGGCCCCATGGGATACACCAACCCTGTCTTCATCCTCATGGTCTACACGCCCGGGATTGTGGGCGTTGCCATGGTGTGGCGCCACTACGGGCTGTCGGGTCTGGCCAGCTTCTTCCGTCGATTCGGACAGTGGCGGATGGCGCTGTCGTGGTGGCTCGTTCTGCTGGTCGCCATGCCCGCGGTGTTTTATGCAGGGGCCGCGATCCAGGGTAGCCTCACCGACCCGTTCCCCTTCTCGCCGTGGTACGCCATGCTGCCTGCTCTGCTGCCGATGCTCCTCATCGGACCCGTCGAAGAGCTCGGCTGGCGGGGCGTGGCACTGCCGCTGCTCCAGCGGCGGTTCTCGCCGCTATGGGCCGGACTCCTGCTCGGTCTGCTGGTGGCCATCTGGCACACTCCGTCGTTCTTGCTGAGCGGGACGAAGCAGTCCGAATGGGAGTTCTTGCCATTCTTCTTCGGCGTCGTGGCGATCAGCGTTATCCTCACGCCGATGTTCAACGCGGCACGGGGGAGCCTGCTGGTGGCGTTCCTGTTTCACGCGCAGATGAACAACCCGGTCTGGCCTGACGCCCAGCCGTGGGACATGTGGCTGTTCGTCACGGCGGCCCTCGTGGTGGCGGTAGTGAACCGCAAGGCACTGTTCGACCGCAGCATGGGGGCGACCGGGATCCTGCACAGCCCCTGCGCCGGACGGTCCGTAAATTCTCCGTGAACTTCCAACACCTGCAATGGTGCCGAACCGGCGCGTGGGACATGCTGTAATCCTGTCCGAAACCAATCCCGCGGAGGAACCATGACGCAGTCCCGCCTAGACAACTGGGCCCTGATGCCCGGCACACTCGTGGAGATCCGCCGGAAGGGCCGGCACGTGCGGGCCGGCCGGGTGGACGCGGTTTCCCTCGACGCCGAGTTGCTCTGGCTCGCCAACGACGGCGCCGTCCCGCGCCAACTGTTCGAGAAGGCCGAGGGCCACGAAGTCTGGTCCTGCGATGCAGTGGCGGACGAGCGCCCCCTTCCGGTCTGAGGCCATCGGGTTTAGCGTGTGCGCATGGACTGGAAACTCGAGCTCGTCCCCGTGCCGGTCACGGACGTTGACCGCGCCAAGCACTTCTACGTAGACCAGGTCGGGTTCAACGCCGACCACGACCACCAGGTCAGCCCCGAGCTGCGCTTTGTCCAGCTCACGCCCAAGGGATCGGCCTGCTCGATCGTGCTGGGCACCGGCATCACCGATATGGCGCCCGGTTCCCAGAAAGGGCTGCAGATCGTGGTCGACGACGCCGCAGCCGCCCGCGAGGAACTCCTCAGCCGGGGCGTCGGCGCCAGCGAGGTCGATGTCCAGCCGTGGGGCCGGTTTGTCTACTTCAGCGATCCGGACGGCAACACCTGGGCGCTGCAGCAGCTGCCCGTCCGTGACGGTTTCTAGACGTACGACGTTCTAGACGTACGACGGCGGCGAACGGGCCGAGGTATCAGGCGGTTCCAAGCGGCGGGTTCCGCGAGCACGGCGGCGCCGGCAGGCTTTTCGCGCCCGGCCAGGCATGTGCCTGCGGGCATCGGCACCGACACATCGCGCCATATTTCGTAAATGCTGGACCGTCCCCGACATGCAGTGTTTACTTGGCAGAGCCTGCGCTGTTCACACTGCGGCGAGGACACTGGATCTGTACGAGTAACCAAGAAACGCATGTTGGGGAATGACGCATGAGCATTGACAACCGTCTGAAGGCAGTACTCGATGGCCTGGCCAAGGCCCACCAGGAGGGAACCACCGCTGGCGGCAGCGCCGTACTCGCGGAGGCCATCGCTGCCTACCCGTTCGACGAGCGCGAGGGCGAGCTGCTCTCGGGCGGGATTCCCCGGGGCCATAAGGCACTGACGACGGCGACCTCGAAGCTCGTCAAGGCCGGCTGGATCACCAAGGGCCGCGGCGGTTGGAAGATCACCCAGGAAGGCCTGGCCGCGTCGGCAGCCTTCCCGGACGGCGCATCGCTCGCCTCGGCCCTCGCCGCCGGCACGCCGGTCCCGCCGCTCCCGGCCGAGGCCAAGGCGCGCAAGCCCCGGGCCAAGGCAGGCGCCGCCCAGCCGTCGGACCGCCCCGCCGAGGCCGCCAAGGTCGCTGCCGCCGCCACGTCCGCCCCGCCCGTGGTCACCGAGGCCGCCGCCGAGGAAGCAGCCCCGGCCTCCGCCGACGTTCCGGCACAGGAAGCAGCCCCGGCCGAACCGTCCTTCCCCCAGCCGGACGCCGTAGCCCTTGCCGGCAACTTCGCGACCGTCCTTGGCGCCTCCGACTGGCAGCCGGAGTTCGAGCAGGTGCAGATGCAGCTCGACCCCTCCGACCAGCTCTGGAAGCTCGAGGTGGAACTCCCCGCCGGCTCCTATGCCTACAAGGCGGCCATCAACCGCTCCTGGGACGAGAACTACGGGGCCTTCGGCCAGCGCGACGGAGCCAACCACGAGATCCACCACGCCGGGGGCCCGGTCCGCTTCCACTACGACCACCGGACCAAGGACGTCACCGTCCGCTAAGCCCGGTCCCGGGTGCGGCCGGGCCTTCCCGCGCCGCACCCATGCCTTCTCCTCGTTCTCCCTGTGCCGCCCTGCTGTCGTCGTTGAATAATCTTGCAGCGGCGGGAATAAACCTGCCTCCCCTCCGGTTGACATACTGAAGCCCGGTTCCTTGTGCGCAGCAGGAATCTCTCCGGTGGAAGCTTCGACGCGCGGATGTCATCCCCGTCCTTCCTGCCGGGTTCCTGCAGTCCTCTGCACCCGCCTTCGGAGCGGCCGTCCCGGGCCGACGACCCTTTCCGCCCGACACAGGAGGTATTCCCTATGACAGCACCCACCCACAATCCCCTGGTCAGCCTCACGCCCACCCGCATCCGCAACCTGGGCGCGCTGCGCCGCGGCGATGCCGTGGAAGCCCGCTTCCAGAACGACGTGCAGTACCGCGGCCACGTGGTCCGCACCGCCCCCGGGGTGGGACTGGTTTGGATCCGCGACGAGGCCGGCGGACGCCGCCGGGCCGTCAGCGCATCCGACTACTCCATCTGGCGGATGCCCGCGCAAGGCTAGGGCCGCTGCACCTTTTCGCCTGCCAGTTTCCTGACGATGTCCCCGGCCGGCTCGGCGTCGGCTTCCCGGTAGCCGACGCCGGCCCACAGGGACATCAACTGGGCATCCTGGGCGGCCGCCGCCGCGGCACGGACGGGCCGCGTCACCTGGTTGACCTGCGGGTACACCGCCGGGGCGAAGCCGGTGAAGCGCTGGATGAAGTCGTTGTCCACTCCGCGCGCCACCCGGCCCGAGAACGCCCGCGTCAGCACCGTCCCGGCGCCGCGCAGGCTGTGCAGGGCGTCCTTATAGAACGGCGCCGCCCCGGACTCCGGTGAACGCAGCAGCGCGGTCCCGACCTGCACGGCGGCCGCACCAAGGTCCAGCGCCGCGCGGACATGGCCGGGTTTGCCGATCCCGCCGGCCGCGATCAGCGGCAGGTCGACCTCGTCGCGCACGCGCGGCAGCAGTTCGGCCAGCGTCAGGTCATTCGGATCCGCCCGCACGCTGAACGTCGAGCGGTGCCCGCCCGCTTCGGTCGACTGGACCACCAGGGCGTCCGCCCCGACCGCCGCGGCAGCCTTGGCATCCGCCTCGTCCGTCACCATCACAACGACGGCGGTGTCCACTGCGTGCAGCGACTCCACCGTCCCGGTGTCCGGCAGGCCGAAGGTGAAGGACACGACCGCCGGGCGGACCCTCAGCAGCAGGTCGATCTTCTCCGCGTACTGGTCCGTGTCCTGCCAGTCCGGCTCGGGCACGGGCTGCTCGAGGTACTCGGCCAGCCGCCGCCGGTAGGCCGCGAGCGCCGCGACGTCAGCCTCATCCGGGATCCCGGCGCCGGCCGCCGGCACAAACAGGTTGACGCCGAACGGGCCTGGATCGAGAGACCGTACCCGGGCGATTTCCTGGTCCAGCTTGGCCGGCGGCTTCAGGGCACCGGCGAGGAAGCCAAGCCCGCCCGCCCTGCCCACCGCGGCGACCAACTCAGGAGTCGACGGACCGCCTGCCATGGGCGCGCCGATCAGCGGGATGGCCAGGTCTGCTACGTTCCACATGATCGAAGACTACTATCCCTCCCCCTGGCGCGGCGCCCTGATTCGGGCCAGTCCGCGCCCATAATCCGTCGTGCCGATGCACCGAACACCTGTCCCCTCTCGACCCGGCGCCGCAGGGACGGATAGTTTGGATCCATGGCTGCTGAGAATGACGGAACCCCGCCGCGCACCCGACTGCTGGCCAGGGCCCTCGGCCGGGTCCAGGGAGTCGGCTTCCGCTACTGGGCCAAGGACCAGGCGGAACAGCTGGGATTGACCGGTGCCGCGCTGAATGAACCGGACGGCTCAGTCAAAATCGTGGCGGAAGGACCGCGGCAGGCCGTCGAGGAATTCCGGCAGCAACTGGAGTCGGGCCGCACGCCCGGCAGGATCGAGCGGCTGGACGCGTCCTATTCGCACGCAACGGGTGAGTTCACCGACTTCGGCGTGGGGTGAGACGCACCTATCCATCCCGCCGGGCCCGCTCAAGCTTTTGGGCCGAGTTTCAGGAAGTTTCTCCCAGACTATTGGGGGTTGGCCCGGAAGCGTGCTAAGTATGCTTACAGGTGAAGCAGACGCCTGAACTCCCCTTGCGAAAGGTCGTCCAAAGTGACTACCAAGAGCTTTCTGTCCCCCGAAGACCCGTTCCCTGCGGACGTGCAGAACCTGCCCGACGCCAGGCTCCATGTCCTGAACAGCCTGGTGCACCGCCAGCTCGAACGCGAGTACGTGGAAGCCGGCGGGCCGAATCCCGAAACCGAATTCCGGCTGGAAGAACTACGGATCGAACTCGACCGCCGGGAAGCCGCCTGCGGCCCGGCGCTGTCTATTCCTGCCTCCTCGCCGCGCCGCGGCGCTCCCCTCCCGGCCTGACGTCCCGGACCAGCGCGGGGCCCTCCCCCAGGGCCCCGCGGCCAACCTGTAGGAGGTTGCCATGCAAACTGTCCACGACAACCCGGCGGACTCCGAATTCGACATGTATATCGATGGAGAAATCGCCGGGTGGGTACGGTACCGGGTGGAGGGGAGCGAAATCTGGATGCTCTACACCGCCGTAACCCGCGGCTTCCACGACCGCGGCCTCACCGATCCGCTGATCCAGACGGCGTTGGACGACGCGCACCGCCGCAGGATCGGCGTTCTTCCGTTCTGTCCGCTGGTCCGGCAGTACATGCGGCTGCACCCGCAGTACCTCGGACTGATTCCGGTGGGGCGCTCGGCATTGTTCCGGCCGCGCCGCCAGACGGATGCTGCTGCCTGCTGAACACGCACGGGTGGAGGCCTGCCCGGCTAGACTCGAAAAACACAGCCGAAGCCGCAGACCGCAAAGGACACCCATGACCGATTCAGCGCACCGCTTGCCCCGGCGTGTCGCCGTCGTTGTTAATCCCATCAAGCACGTCGACGTGGACCTGCGCACGCTGGCTGCCAAGGTTTGCCGCGGCGAAGGATGGGAGGAGCCGCTGTGGCTGGAAACCACCAAGGAGGACCCGGGCCAGGGCCAGGCGCGGAAGGCAATCGACGAGGGCGTGGACCTGGTCATCGCGGCCGGCGGCGACGGGACGGTGCGGTGCGTGGCCGAGGAACTCGCCGGCACGGACGTGCCGTTGGGGCTGCTGCCCCTGGGCACCGGCAACCTGCTGGCGCGGAACCTGGATATCGACGTCACTAATCCGGAGGGAGCGCTCCGCGCCGCACTGTCCGGAACGGAACGCAAGATCGACGTCGTCCACATCACCGTGGACCATGCGCAGGAGTCCCACGTCTTCCTGGTCATGGCCGGCCTGGGGTTCGACGCGGCGCTGATGGGCGACACCCGCGACGAGCTGAAGGACAAGGTGGGCTGGCTCGCGTATGTCGACGCCGGCATCCGCAACCTGCCCGGCAAGCCCACCAAGACGCGGATCAGGATCGACGACGGCAAGCCGTTAGTCCGCCGGCTGCGCAGCGTTATGGGCGGCAACTGCGGCAAGATCGTCGGCGGGCTGGAAATTTTCCCCGGGGCCAAGATCGACGACGGACTGCTGGAGATCATGACGGTGGCGCCGCAGGGGCGGCTGGGCTGGTTTGCGGTGCTCGCCGATTTGCTCCGCCGCGGTAAGGGCAAGGATCCGTCGATCGAGTACTTCCAGTGCCGGTCCGCCGAGGTCCAGACCATCGAGCCGCAGGACATCGAAATCGACGGCGACTACATCGGCAAGGGCACGCACCTACTGCTGCGCGTCTACCCCAACTCGCTGCGCCTGCGCATGCCCTATGGCCCGAAGGACCCGGCCGTTCTGGTCAGTCCCGAACCGTAGCGGCCGGTGCGCCGCTAGACTGGCGGGCATGGCAGATGGAAGCACAGTATTTGGTTGGGCCTTCGGCGATCCGGGGCGGGAGGCGGACGAGGCGTACCAGCAGGCCCTGCGCGGCAGCGCGCTGGAGAACGCACTGCAGGAGGCCAGCCGCAAGGGCGTGGAAGCCGACGCCGCCACCGCGGCCTACACCGTGGTGGACGACGATGGCACCCTGATCGACCATGGCGAAGCCGGACGCGGCCGCATCGTGGTCCGCTGCACCGTCCAGGTCAGCGGGCCGGGCGCCGAGAAGCTGCACGCGGAAGGCCCGATGAACGGCTGACCAGCTTTGCCGGCTGTTCATCGGGCCATTTGACCGGTCGGCTGGTCCGCCGGCCGGCCAGGAGCTAGCGCACCTTGTCCTTAGCTAGCGCACCTTGTCCTTGAGGAAGGCGACGGAGCGCTTCCAGGCCAACTGGGCTTCCTCCGGGCGGTAATTGCCCTGCGGGTTCTCGTCATTGTGGAAGGCGTGCGGGGCGTCGTAGTAGAAGTACTCGACCTCTGCGCCCGATTCGCGCCTGATCTGCTCCGCTTGGGCCTTGGCCTTTTCCACGGGGTAGGACGAGTCCTGCTTGCCGTAGTGGCCTTGGATGGCGGCGCGGACGCCGGCGTAGGAGTCCGGAACGCCCTGGCCCACGCCATAGAATGGCACGGCGGCGCCGATCTTCTCGCCCTGCTGTGCGGCCAGCGCGAGCACGAACCCGCCGCCCATGCAGAAGCCGATCGCACCCACGGTCTTGCTGGTCACGGCCTCGCTGCCGAGCAGGTAGTCCACCGCGCCGGCCAGCAGCCGGGCGCCTTCCTCCTCCGGCAGCTTCGACATCATCTCGGCCGCTTCCTTGCCATCGTGGGCGATCCGGCCGCCGTAGAGGTCCGGGGCAAGTGCCACGAAGCCTTC
The DNA here is from genome assembly GCF_946892675.1 of Arthrobacter sp. Marseille-P9274. Lineage (NCBI taxonomy): Bacteria > Bacillati > Actinomycetota > Actinomycetes > Micrococcales > Micrococcaceae > Arthrobacter > Arthrobacter sp. Marseille-P9274. Next base: position 14,943 of record NZ_CAMPOV010000005.1, on the reverse strand, counting down.
GGCCGCCAGCCGGTCGGCTACATCGCGGATGTGGTCCACGAGGCCCCACCATTCCTGGATGACGATGACGCCGGGGCCCTTGCCGGATTCGGGCAGGGCGAGGTATCCGTGGGCTTCACCTCCGGCGGACGGGAAAGTCAGGTTCTGGTGCGGGGTCGTCTCGGCCAAGTCTCCTCCTTCGTAGCGGAACGTACGGTCTTCAGTCTATGGACCCAGCCGCGCCGGTCAACGAACGGCCTTCAGGAAGGCCTCGACCATGGGGGCCCCGGTGACGGCACCCAGGTCGCCGTCCTCGACGAACACCGCGACGGCCAGGTCCCCCTGGGCGGCGATGACCCAGGAGTGGGTCTGCAGCGGGTCCTTGTTGCCGTATTCGGCGGTGCCGGTCTTGCCGATCACCGGGTCTCCGGGCAGCGCCGCCAGGTTGGACAGGTAGCCGTCCGTGACGGCCGCACGCATCATGGTGCGCAGCTGCCGGGCCTCCTCCTCGGTGAGCTCGGCGCCCTCGGCAGGCTTCGCCTCGCCGTCGTACCCGTCCACTAACCGCGGAACGACCAGTTCGCCCTTCTCCACGCTGGCCATCATGACGGCGAGCGAGAGCGGCGAGGTCTGCACCCGGCTCTGGCCGATCAGGGACGCCGCGTGGGCGGTACCCTCGCTGTCTTCGCGCGGGATGCCGCCCCAGAACGCCTCGAGCCCGATGTCCGCTGTCATGCCGACGCCGAGGGCTCCGGCGGCATCCGCCAGCTGGTCCTGCGAGAGCTTCTCGTATTCCGAGACGAAGGCTGTGTTGCACGAATGGGCGATCGCCTCGGTCAGCGTGATCTCGCCTTGGAAGGCCGGGTCGTAGCCGTCCACGTTCTCGAAGGTCCGCCCGTCCGCCGTGAACTTGGCCTCGCAGTCGACGGTCGAGTCCGGCGTCAGGCCCTGCCGCATCAGGCCCAGCGCGGTCGCGATCTTGAAGGTGGAGCCCGGCGCGTACTGACCGAGGAAGGCTGTGTTGTAGCCCTCGCTGCCCGGGCCGTTGGCCGCCGCGAGGATCTCCCCGGTGGACGGCCTCAGCGCCACGATCGAGCTGGGCGATTCCGTATCCTGCAGCACCTTCTCAGCGGCGGACTGCATTTTCGGCTCCAGCGTCAGCTGGACATCCTTGCCGGCCTCCACATCGGTGCTGAACAGCTCGCGGCGCGGCGCTTCGGCACCCTCGGCTTCCGTCTCCCCGACCGAGAAGCCCAGTCCCGCCGTGCCCGCGAGGTCTTTGTTGAACGCAGCCTGGATCCCCGAGGCGCCAATCGTCTCCCCGGCGACCACGGCGCCGTCGGACTTTTCGATGTCCTCCGCCGTGGCCTCGCGGACGGTGCCGAGCACGGCCGAAGCGAAATCGCGGGTGGGGGCCAGGGGCAGCGTGTCCTCCACGGCCAGGAAACCGTCGATCGCGTCCAGCTTCTCCTGGTCCAGGTCTTCGAAGGCGGCCGCGCGCAGCGTAATGGCGTCCACGAAGGCCTCCTCGCCGTAGCCCTCGACCTTGGCGGCGTAGTCCGCGGCGTCAATATCGACGACGGCGGCGAGCGCCTTGGCGGAGGCCGCGGCCTGCGCTTTCGTCAGGCCCTTCTTGCTGATCCCGACCACGCGGACCGGGCGTTCGGTGACGATCGGCTTGCCGGCCGCGTCCAGGATGTCGCCGCGTTCCGGCTCCGCCGTGTCGAGCGACAGCTTCTCCCCGGCCTGCAGCGAAGGCTCCACCACGGACGGCTTCCACTCGATCTGCCACTGGGCTTCGTTGTTGCCGGAGCGGACCAGGCCGGCGGTGGAAGTGTAGGTCCAGTCCTGGTCGGAATCCGGAACGTCCCACAGGTAGTTGAGGGTGACCGTGGCCTGGTCCCCCTCGGGCTCGGAGAGGGAAGACACCGAGACTGTGGGCTTCAGCGGGTCCGCGCCGGCCAGGATGCCTGCGAGCTCTTCCTGGACCTGCGCCGGCTCCGAGGTGAAGGCCAGCCCGGAGACGTCGCCCTTGGTCAGCGCCGCCGCGAGCGCGTCCGCGGTGCCGCGCCCGTCGTCCTGCGGCGCGCAGGCCGTGGCCGTACCGATCAGTGCCAAAGCGAGTACTGTCCCTAATGCGCCGCGCTGCATATTTCCCCCGGTCCTCGAATGTCCCTACTGAAACTATCGGCCGCGCGGCTGATCTGTCGATCCTTCCCGCGCAGGTCCGGCACTGTGGTTACGATCGGACCATGATTCGGGCAGAACGCATCGAGGACTATGTGAACCGGCTGGCATCCGGCGAGCCGACGCCGGGCGGCGGTGCCACGGCGGCAGTCCAGCTCGCCCAGGCCGCGGGGCTGTTGTCCATGGCGGCCAACTTCAGCACCGGAGACGGCGGGACCGGCCGGCAGGCGGAGCGCCTCGGAGCGGCCGCGCGGAAGCTCATCCCGCAGGCGCTGGCTCTTGCCGACGACGACGAACAGGCCTTCGGCCAGGCCGCCGCGGCCTACAAGCTGCCCGCGGATACCGAAGCGGACGCGTCCCGCCGGAGCCGCGAGGTCCAGCACGGCCTGCGCCAGGCCGCCACGCCGCCGCTGGGGCTGGTGGAACTCGGCGGCATGCTGCTCGGGCTGGCCCGGGAGCTGGAACAGGAAGCCAATCCGAACGTGCTCAGCGACATCGCCGCCGCCGTCGCCTCCATCCGCTCGGCCGCCGGAACCGCCGCCGCCACCCTGGAGACGAATGCGGCCCACCTCGCCGACGAGGCCGCCGTCCGCCGACTGCAGGACGCGGTGGTACGGGCGGACGAGCTGGCCGCGGGCTGCGACGCACTGACGGCGAGGCTGCGGGAACGCATCCGGGCCAACAACGGCTGAGTCCGGCGTGATCCGCCGTAACCGCCCATTGCGGAACGGCCACCGCCGCGGCAGGTGAAACGAGCCGCCGGGGGCTGTGGCGGCAGCCAATCCGCCCCGTTCCGCAACGCGCGCTACGGTTCGGATTCAGTCCGCCGGGCGCCGGGTCCTTTTCGCCGCAGCGCGCCTAAAGTTGGTCCATCATTCGCGCTATTTTTGAAAGGCTCCGGCCATGAAGAAACTGCACGCGTGGCTGGCGGTCCTCCTGATGATCGTCGGACTGGGGCTTGTCGCTCCCAGCTCAGCCACCGCGGCCCCCTATTGCGGCATCACCTGGGGATCACTCGCCAAATCGTCGTCACGCATGACCACAGCACCGATCACCAACGTCCGGGCCGGCAGGCACGCCTGCTTCGACCGGATGGTCGTCGATATCAAGGGCAAACGCGCCGGATTCGACGTCCGCTACGTCAAGCACGTCCGTTCCGAAGGCTCGGGCTTCGTCGTCCCGCTGCGCGGCGCCGCGGACCTGCAGGTCGTCGTCCGCGCCCCCGCCTACAACAGCAAGGGCCAGCCGACCTACCGCCCGCGGGACCGCAAGAACCTCGTCGACGTCTCCGACTTCCGCACCTTCCGGCAGATCGCGTGGGCCGGCAGCTTCGAAGGCCAGACCACCATCGGCCTGGGCGTCCGCGCCAAGCTGCCGTTCCGCGTCTTCACCCTCGCCGGACCGGGCTCCCGCACGATGGTGGTGATCGACGTAGCCCACCGCTGGTAGCACTCAGCTAAAGCTAACGACGGCGGCCGCGCGGCCGCCGTCGTTAGCTTTAGCACCCGGGTTCGAAGACTCACTCGGGTTCGAAGACGCTGCGCAGCCGGTCTTCTTCCTCCCGGCTGAGATTGGTTTCCAGTAGCTCGGCATTGGTTCCGGTAAACGCTTCGGCCACCCTGTCCATCACTGCTCCGGCCGATAGCACGAACAGCGCCGAAGTGCCCGGAGTGACCTTTTCCCGGATGCGCCTAATGAACGAATCGTCGATGCCGACGTCTGCCAGTGAGCCGGCGAGGCCGCCGACGGCCGCACCGACCGCCGCGCCCAACAAGGGGATGAAGAACAGCAGACCGAACAGGAACCCCCAGAAGGTTCCGCCCAAGGCCCCGGCACCGGCCAGGTTATGGGTTTGCCGTGTCTTCGGTTTCTTCGCTCCCGCAGGCCACGACACTATCGCCGCATCACGGACTTCGATGAGCCCCTTGCTTTGCAGATCCAGCAGGACCCGCTCTGCCTGCTCGGCGCCGTTTTCGTCTTCGAATTTCCACACTGAAAGTGTTGCCACGGCCATACCCTTCATTTCCGGCGGCGATTTGAACCTGTTCGAATACTGCCAAGCGGGCCGCTGTTCCGAATCACCCTTTTGGGGTGAACCGGGGTTGGTCGTGCGTCAGGTCCGCCGCCGGGAGACCGGAGCGCCGGGGTCAGCTGCCGGCGAGCTTGCCGGCCATCCGCTCCCGCATGACCGCGCTGGCCGAGTTCAGCCCGATGATCTCCACCTCCTTGCCGTGCGTCCGGTACTTTTCGGTGATGGCGTCCAGGACAGCGATGGTGGAGGCGTCCCAGAGATGCGAGGCGTGCATATCGATGACGACCTTCCGGGGGTCCCGGGCGTAGTCGAATTGGGTGTAGAGGTCGTTGGAGGAGGCGAAGAACAGCTCGCCGTCCACGACGTAGGTGGCGACCTGCTCCCCGTTGAGTTCGAGCACGGTGCGTTCCACCGTGACGAAGTGGGCCACCCGGCGGGCGAAGAGGACCATCGCGGTCAGCACGCCGACGCCGACGCCGATCGCGAGGTTGTGGGTGGCCACCGTGACGGCGACTGTGGCCAGCATGACCGCGGTCTCGCTCTTCGGCATCATCTTCAGGGTCGAGGGACGGATGCTGTGCCAGTCGAAGGTCGCGATGGACACGAAGATCATGACGGCGACCAGCGCCGCCATCGGAATCAGCGCCACGATGTCCCCGAGCGCCACGACGAAGACCAGCAGGAACGTTCCGGCGAGGAAGGTTGAGATGCGGGTGCGGGCGCCCGAGGCCTTTACGTTGATCATGGTCTGGCCGATCATCGCGCAGCCGCCCATGCCGCCGAAGAAGCCCGTGATGATGTTCGCCGCGCCCTGGCCCCAGGACTCGCGGGTTTTGTTGGAGCGTGTGTCCGTGATGTCGTCGACCAGCTTGGCCGTCATCAGGGATTCCAGCAGGCCCACGAAGGCCATCGCGAGGGCGTACGGGAAGACAATCTGCAGGGTGTCCAGGTTCCACGGGACGTTCGGGACGAAGAGCATCGGCAGGCTGTCCGGCAGCTGCCCCTTGTCACCGACCGTCGGCACGGTGATGGACGCCAGGACGGTGATCAGCGTCAGCACCACGATGGCGACCAGCGGCGCGGGCACCGCCGTGGTCAGCCGCGGCAGGCCGAAGACGATCACCAGTGCCAGCGCGGTGAGCGGGTAGACCAGCCACGGGACGCCGAGTAGTTCGGGCACCTGGGCCAGGAAGATCAGGATGGCCAGGGCATTGACGAACCCGACCATCACCTGGCGCGGGATGAAGCGCATCAGCTTGGCGACACCGAGCACGGCCAGGGCAACCTGGAAGACGCCGGCCAGGATCACGGCGGCGATGAAGTAGTCGATGCCGTGGGATGCCACCAAGGGAGCGACCACGAGGGCGACGGCGCCGGTGGCCGCGGAGATCATCGCCGGACGCCCGCCCAGGACGGAGATCGAGACCGCCATAGTGAACGACGCGAAGAGTCCCAGCCGCGGGTCGACCCCGGCGATGATCGAGAAGGCGATGGCCTCGGGGATGAGCGCCAGCGCCACGACGAGGCCGCCCAGGACTTCCGTCTTGAGCAGCCCGGGGGACTTCAGGCTGCGCCGCACCGACTGGCGTTCTTCGGGGGTCAGTGCCGGCGCAGCGCCGGGGTTTGCGGCCATGGATTCTCCGTTCACGCGGACACGTCATCGTCGGAGTAGCGCAGGGAGAGCCAGTTCTCGCGGCTGGCGAGCGCGGCTCCTTCGGCGTCCCCGGATTCCGCACAGCTGATGATCCGTGAGTGCTGTTCCACCGAGTTGCGGGCGGCGAGGCTGCCGAACCGCCTGCGTTCCACCCGGCGCAGCACCGGAGTCCACTGTTCGAGCACGGCTGCCACCGCGGCGTTTCCGCAGGCCGCCACGAGCACCCCGTGCAGCTGGTCGTCGGCCGCGAGCGCGCGGTCGACATCCTGCTTCTCCAGGGCGTCGGCGAACTCGGCGTTGGCGCCGGCCATGGCCGCGATCTCTGCCTCGCCCACCGACGGGACCGCCAGTCGCGCGGCCAGTTCATGCATTGCCGCCACGACCTGCTGGGCGCTGGTGGTGGATTGCTGGTCATAGGGTGCCACCGTGGTGGCCTTGCCGGGCTCGGCGATCACCAGCCCCGCGCGTTCCAGCCGCAGCAGGGCCTCCCGGATAGGAGTGCGGCTGACGCCGAGCCATTCCTCGAGTTCGCTGTCGCGCAGCCGTTCCCCCGGCACGAGGGTGCCTTCGACGATAGCGTCGCGGATGGATTCATACACGTGGTCGCGCAGCAGCGAACGGCGGTGCACGCCGTGTTTCGACGGGATGGGCATGGCACATGATTTTACGGGAGCGAGCCGCTCTGGCATGCAATATATTGGGCGCCGGCAGCGAGGTTCGCGCCACATGTAGAGATCGCTTAGCGATCTTCGCTCTCCATTGTCGCTGGCTGCCCTCGTGTGTAGCGTGGGGACCAGTGGCCACGGCTGGTCCGCGACGGCGGACCGATTGATCCCCAGCTCAAGGAGGACACCATGGAAACTGTTGAAGAGACCATCGATGTGGCCGTTCCGGTCAGCACGGCCTACAACCAGTGGACCCAGTTCGAGTCCTTCCCGAATTTCATGTCGGGCGTGGAGTCCGTCGCCCAGTTGACGGATACGGCCAACCATTGGATCACCAAGATTGGCGGCGTTGAACGTGAGTTCGATGCCGAGATCGTGGAGCAGGTTCCCGACCAGCGGATCGCCTGGCGCAGCATCGACGGCAAGTCCCACGCCGGCACGGTCACGTTCGAGCGGCTGGCCGAGGGCAGCACCCGGGTGAACGTGCGCTTCGCGTGGGATCCGGAGACCTTCGTGGAGAAGGCCGGCGCAAAACTGGGCATCGACAGCGCCCGCGTGAAGTCGGACCTGCGCAAGTTCAAGGAGTTCATCGAGTCCCGCGGCGCCGAAACCGGCGCGTGGCGCGGCGAGGTCAGCGACAGCGGCCCCACCGGCACCGCCGCCGCGGGCCAGGCGGGAACCGGCAGCGTCCCGGAAAGCACGGACCACCGCCCGGGCACCGGCGGCCCCGGAACCACCGGCCTGGACCACCTGCCTCCGGACCGGCACGTCTAGGCCCGGCCGCTTTGCTGCGAAGGGGAAGACCACCCCCGCTCTGAACCGTCGGCAGATTTCCGTTTCGCAGCGGAACCGGGAGTACGTCGCAGGCTGCAGCGGAGCCTGGAGTACATTGCAGGTCGCAGCGGAGCCGGGAGTACATTGCAGGCCGCGGGCAGAACCTGAGGTAGCCTGCGGGGCCGTGCTTTCCGCCCGAATTCGGGACGGAGGGCACGGCCCTGTCACACTTCGGAACAATCAGCCGATGCGCGCTTGTTGTACGTGCTAGCGTTCAACGTCGCCGCCGCCAACAGGCGCCGGCCAGGCCAGTGTCCAAAGGATTTGAAGCAATGAATCGTCGCCGCCTTTCCCTGCTCGGAGCAGCCGCCGCCCTCACGCTTGCAGTGGCCGGCTGCGGAAGTTCCCAGCCCGCCCAGGACGGCTCGAGCGGTTCGGCGAGCGCAGCTCCCGTCACGCTGGAACAGGTGAAGCAGGACGGCGTATTGACCGTCGGCACGGAGGGCACCTACCGCCCGTTCTCCTTCCACCAGGACGGCGCCGGCGAGCTGACGGGTTACGACGTCGAGGTCATCACCGAGGTCGCGAAGAAACTGGGCGTGGAGCCCAAGTTCGAGGAAACCCAGTGGGACGCGATCTTCGCCGGCCTGGAGGCCGGCCGCTTCGAGGTGATTGCCAACCAGGTCACCATCAATGACGAGCGCAAGGCGAAGTACGACTTCTCCGAGCCGTACACGGTCAGCAACGGCGTCATCGTCACCAAGGCGGACAACTCGGACATCAATTCCTTCGCAGACCTGGACGGCAAGACAACAGCGCAGTCGCTGACCAGCAACTGGTACACGCTCGCCAAGGATTCCGGCGCCAACGTAGAGTCCGTCGAAGGCTGGGCGCAGGCCGTCTCCCTCCTGGAACAGGGCCGCGTCGACGCAACCATCAACGACAACCTCACCTACCTCGACTACCAGTCCACCAACAACAACAAGGACATTAAGGTCGCAGCCACGACGGAGGAGCAGTCGAAGGTGGGGCTGGCCTTCCAGAAGGGCAGCACCGAACTGGTGGACGCCGCCAACAAGGCCCTGGACGAGCTTCGCGCCGACGGCACCCTGGCCAAGATCTCCGAGAAGTACTTCGGCGAAGACGTCTCCCAGTAGGACGCTGCGGCTCGGTCCGTCCCGGCCTTAGGGCTCGGAGACGACGCCGAGCCGCAGCGCCGCGCCCACGTACATGCCGGCGAGCGCCCGGGCCGTCTGTTCCACCGCCGAGTCCGCGGGCAGGAACGAGCTGGAGTGCAGCGCCCGCGGATGCTCCGGAGCGACCATGCTCTCGTGGCCGTCCACGCCCAGGAAGGCCATCACCCCGGGCACCTTCTGCGTGAAGAAGGCGAAGTCGTCGGAGCCGCAGCTGCGAAGAGGCTCACCCAGCGGCAGGCCCGCGCGATGGACCCACCGGGCGCCGAGGCGGGCCATTTCGTCGTCGTTCACCAGGACGGGATCGCCGCGGTCGATGCTTACCGCCGCGCGCGCCCCGAAGGACATCGCCTGGTGCTCGGCGACCTCGCGCAGGCCTCGGTGCATACGTTCTTGGTCCTCGACGGTCATGCTCCGCAGCGTGCCGCCCAGCACCGCCATGTCCGGGATGATGTTGCGGGCGGTGCCCGCGGAGAGCATGCCGACCGTGAGCGTCGCGGCTTCGACCGGATTGACGCTGCTGCGGACGAGGTCGTAGAGCGCGAGCGTGATCCGGGCCGCGACCGGCACGGGATCGATCGCCAGGTGCGGGTAGGCGCCGTGCCCGCCCCGCCCGTGCACGGTGATCGTGAACTCGTCGTAGGCGGCGTTGACGCTTCCGCCGAGGATGCTGACGGAGCCCGCGGGCAGGGCGTGGTGGACGTGGACCGCCAGCACCGCTCCGATCCCGGCTGCCTCCAGTCCTCCCTCGTCCACGATGTCGCGCGCACCGGAGGGGTGCCCTTCCTCGCGCGGCTGGGCGATCGCCACCACCGCGGCGGGCAGCCGGACCCTTCCGGCCGCCCGCACGAAGGCGACCATGGCGGCCTGGTGCACATCGTGCCCGCAGGCGTGCATGACGCCGTTCTCCGCGGCCCACTCGACCCCGGTGGCCTCATACAGCGGCAGCGCGTCCAGCTCGGCGCGGATGCCCACGGCCGGACCGAAGTCCGGACCGGTGCGCGCCATGAACCCGGTCCCCGCAATGGACCTGACCGGCAGGCCCAGCGCCGTGGCCAGGGTTGCCGCGGCCGGGGCTTCCTTCCCGGACAGGCAGGGGTACTGGTGCAGACTGTGGCGGAGCGCGACGGCGGCGTCCAACTCGCCGTCCAGCGCCACCGTGAGCGCTTCGAACAGTTCCTCGGCAGAATGAATCATGAGCCCTCCAACCCGTACACGCGCGCAGCGTTGCGGAACCCGATGAGCCGATATCCGGGCTGTTCCACGGGCATCGCCCGGCCCCGTGTGATCGCGCACGGGTCATTGGTAGCGAGGAATGCCAGTTCATGTTCAGCCATCCGGTCCCCCTGGGCTGGATCCCGTCACGCGCGATGGGCTGATTCAACCACTTCCGGCGTGCCGCGGGAAGTGCCGGGCCGGTCCGCTTCCGCCGGTGCACTAGCCTGAACCTATGAATGTGGACTGGGAGCTGCTCAGGACGTCGCTCTGGCCGATCGTCCGGGCCGGCCTGACGGGGACCATACCGCTGTCCCTGGCCAGCTTCGCGCTCGGGCTGCTGTTGGCCCTGGTAGTGGCCCTGATGCGGTTGAGCGGCAACGCCGTCCTGGCTGCCATTGGCCGCGCCTACGTGTCGGTCATCCGCGGCACGCCCCTGCTGGTTCAGCTGTTCGTGATTTTCTACGGGCTTCCCTCGATCGGCGTCGTGCTGCCGCCGTGGCCCAGCGCCCTCATCGCATTCTCGCTCAATGTGGGCGGCTATGCCGCGGAGATCATCCGCGCTGCCATCCTCTCCGTGCCCAAGGGCCAGTGGGAGGCCGGGCACACGATCGGCATGTCGCGCGGACTGACGCTGCGCCGGGTGATCCTGCCGCAGGCCGCGCGGGTTTCCGTCCCGCCGCTGTCCAACACGTTCATTTCGCTGGTCAAAGACACCTCGCTCGCATCGCTGATCCTGGTGACCGAGCTGTTCCGGCAGGCGCAGGAGATCGCGGCGTTCAGCCAGGAATTCATGCTCCTGTACCTGGAGGCAGCCGCGGTCTACTGGGTGTTCTGCCTGGTCCTCTCCAGTGGACAGACCCGGCTTGAAAGGAGGCTGGGCCGCTATGTCGCCCACTGATTCCCGTACCCCGCCCGGAGGCGGCGCCAACGACCCGGTCGTGGCCGTGACGGAGCTGCGCAAGTCCTTCGGCGAGAACCACGTGCTCAAATCGATCGACCTTTCAGTCTCGCAGGGCCAGGTCCTGGCGCTGATCGGCCCGTCGGGCTCGGGCAAGACCACCGTGCTGCGCTGCCTGAACGGCCTCGAAATTCCCGACGGCGGACGGGTCGCCTTCCGCGGCGGACCTTCCGTAGAGTTCGGCAGGCAGGTCTCCCGCCGCCAGCTCGCCGCCCTGCGCGACCGCTCCGGCATGGTGTTCCAGCACTACAACCTGTTCCCGCACCGCACCGTGCTGGAGAACATCGTCGAGGGCCCCGTCCAGGTGCAGAAGCGGCCCAAGGCCGAGGCCGTCCGGGAGGCAGAGGACCTGCTGCGCCGCGTCGGTCTGCAGGACAAGAAGGACCAGTACCCGCACCAGCTCTCCGGCGGACAGCAGCAGCGCGTCGGCATCGTCCGCGCGCTGGCGCTCAAGCCCGCCCTGCTGCTGTTCGACGAGCCCACCTCGGCGCTGGACCCGGAGCTGGTGGGCGACGTGCTGCACGTGATCAAGGAACTCGCCGAGGAAGGCTGGACGATGGTGATGGTCACCCATGAGCTGGCCTTCGCCCGCGAGGTGGCCACAGAGGTTGTCTTTATGGACGGCGGCGTCGTCGTGGAGCGCGGCCACCCGGACCAGGTCCTGCGCGAGCCACGCGAGGAGCGGACCCGCCAGTTCGTGCACCGGCTGCTCAATCCCTTCTAGGCACTGCCCCTTCCAAGCACTGCGTCCCCCTTTTAGGCACCGCGACTTATAGGCACCGCGACCCGGCGGCTACCCCGGCCGTCCTTAAACAGTAGAGCCGGCCGGCAGTCCCCCCGACTACCGACCGGCTCAGCTGCTCCAGCTGTTACCTGTTAGCTGTTAGCTGTTGCGACGCTTGAGCGCCACGGTTCCGGCAGCGCCGGCTACCAGGAGCAGACCGGCTCCGCCGATGCCCCACAGGACCGCGGGATCGGTCTCGGTGGTGGCGCCGGAGCGGTCTACGTCAAGCTTCTCCGGGCCCTTGCCCGCAGCGCCCGCTCCGCCGGTCACGACGACGGAGGCCGTCCCGACCACGCCGGTCTCGTCACCGGTCACGGTGACCCAGTGCCGTCCCGGCTTCTCGAACGTGACCTCTTCGGAGACCTCGCCCTCGGCGTTCGCCGCGGTATCGATCTCGGCGATGTTCTTGCCCGACTGGTTCTGGGCCACGGCGACGGTGGCCTCTTCATTGGCTTCCAGGCCGCTCGCTGAAACCACAACGCTGTCGCCGGCCGAGACGCGGGCCTCGGAGACGGTGACGGCCTGCTCGGGGGCAGGGTAGTCGGCGGTGTTGGCGTGGGCGGCCGTTCCTGAGGTGAACGCGATGGCCAGGGCCAGCGTCACGGTTGAAAGGGTCTTTTTCATATTTTGATACTCGCTTCAATTAGGGGGTGTCAGAATCGAAATCAATACGATCGTTCTCTGGGCAGAGAAAACGGCACAGCTGGGGACTGCACCGTCCCTTCGAATGTATCGTTTAACTTCCGGTGAGCCGAGACCGGAGGACAGATTTCGGCCGATGTTTTGCAAAGTTCACTTCGGCGCCATAGGGTTCGCGCCGCCGTCATTCTCCCTCCTCAGGCTCACCTAGCCGTGCACCGCCTGCCCCGGAGATTAGGCTGGAGAGCAGCCGCATAACGGGGCCGCGAAGGAGTATGCATTGCTGGAGATCGACCTGCTGCCGGACACGATAATGACGCAGTTCGCAATGCTGCTGCTGGCCTTCGTGCTCTCCGCGGTCGTGGGGATCGAGCGCGAGCGCAAGCTTAAAAGCGCCGGGCTGCGCACCCACACCCTGGTGGGGCTGGGCTCGGCGCTGTTCACTCTGGTCTCCGCCTACGGCTTCGGGAATGTGATCGGCAGCGACGTGGTCCTGGACCCCTCCCGCATCGCGGCGCAGATCGTCACCGGCATCGGCTTCCTTGGAGCCGGCGTCATCTTTGTCCGGCGCAACGCGGTGTCCGGCCTGACCACCGCCGCGTCCATCTGGATGACCGCCGCCATCGGCATGGCCTGCGCGGCCGGGATGCCGCTGATCGCGGTGCTGGCGACCCTGCTGCACCTGGCCACCGTCGTCGTTCTGGCGACTGTCGGCCGGTGGGTCTCGCCCGGCGACAAGGTCCGCGACTTCAGCGTGGAGGTGCAGTACGAAGAAGGCGTGCTGCAGCGCGTGGTGGAGCGGGCTGCCGAACTGGGTTTCGAAGCCGCTCTGAGCCGCACGCGGCGTTTCCGCCGCGACGACGGTCAGGCCATGCTGCACGTGGACCTGCGGATCCAGCACGCCGCCGGATCCCTCGACCAACTGGTGGAGGGCCTGTGCGTCATGGAAAAAGTCTCGGCGGTCGAGGTGGTCAGCGACGAGAACACCTGATGGGATAATTCGATCCATGACCTTCGCGATCGCCTACCAGGGAGAACCCGGCTCCAATTCCCACATGGCCTGCACTGAAGTGCGCCCGGATTGGGAAGCCGTGCCATGCGCCAGCTTCGAGGACACCTTCGCCAAGGTCGCCAGCGGAGAGGCCCAGCTGGCGATGATCCCGATCGACAACTCGATCGCCGGCCGGGTGGCGGACATCCACGCGATGCTGCCGGAGACCTCGCTGCAGATCATCGGCGAGCATTACCTGCGCATCCGTTTCAGCCTGCTCGGCATCCCCGGGTCCAGCATTGAACAGGCCCGCGAGGTGCACAGCCACATCCACGCCCTCGGCCAGTGCCGCAAGCTCATCCGCCAGCACGGCCTCAAGCCAGTCATCGCCGGCGATACGGCCGGATCCGCTCGCGAAGTCAGCCAGTGGCAGGACCCGACCAAGGTCTCCCTCGCCCCGCCAATGGCCGCGGACCTGTACGGGCTGGACGTGCTGGCCACCGACGCCGAAGACGACCCGACCAACACCACGCGCTTCATCCTGCTGGCGGACAAAAGCCCGGTCCCCACCCGCGCAGAACTGCCCGGCCCGGCCGTGACCAGCTTCGTCTTCCGGGTCCGTAACGTCCCGGCCGCGCTCTACAAGGCCCTGGGCGGGTTTGCCACCAACGGCATCAACATGACGCGCTTGGAGAGCTACATGGAGGGCAACGAGTTCGCCGCCACGAAGTTCATGGTGGACGTCGAAGGCCACCCCGAGGACCCGGCCATGGTGCACGCCTTCGAGGAACTGGAGTTCTTCACCACCAAGATCAAGATCCTCGGCGTCTACCCGGCGGCACCTTTCCGGCTGTCGCACGGCGCCAGTAACTAGCGACGGCGGGACCTGCTTCGCGGTTCCCTTCCGCTGCCGTCGTCCCGACCATTAATAGTCTGCTTCGGCTCACGGTTTGCAGTCTGCTTCGGCTGACAGTTTGCAGTTTGCTTCGGCGTTTTCCTCGGCCGGCCCATGAGATCCGGACAGACTGCCTTATCGGTGGCCCAGTTGGACCTTCCTGCCTAGACCTCCAATTACTCCGCCAGGATTACTCGCCTGTTTGGTAGGCGTCTGCGCTCGTCGGGTTCGTCTTTCGACCCTGGCGCCGCGGGCAGGGTTCAGCTGCTTGGGCGTCTACTCGCCTCAGAAGGGTGGTGGTGTGGTGTCGTTGAAGGGGTCCGGTGGCGGGGGCGGTGGCGGCTTGATGCCATGGGAGACCCAGGACCCGTCCGGGTAGCTCGTGTAGGTCTGCCCGGTCCTGGTCTGGTGGCGGATCACCCCGTGTGGCTCCTGTGTGGTGTGCCAGCCGTCGTTGTGTTTGGACAGGTGGTCGGGTTTGCAGCGCAGGGCGAGGTTCTCCAGCTCGGTCTTGCCGCCGTGTTCCCACGCCAGCGTGTGGTCGAGTTCGCAGTGCTTCCACTGGGTCCGGCAACCCAGCCCTCGGCAGGTCCCGTCCCGCAGTCGCACGTGGCGTTTGAGCCATTCGGGCGGGTGCCGCATCTCCCGGGCCACCATCACGGCTTTGTCGTGTTCGTCGGTGATGACCGGCAGCCACGTTTTCGCCAGGCCCGCGATCCTTCGCGCCATCCCGGGCGGGATCGGCCCGTACCCGGCCAGTTCGCCCGGCTCGTCCCCGCCCGCGGCGGTCGCCAGCGGGATCGTCACCGCGACAAACGCCTTCACGTTCCCGCCGCCCCACACCTCCCCGGCACAGGCAGCACCGGCAACGGCGTCACCGACCTGGGCGGCGGCACCGGCAGCGGGGTCACCGGCCGCGGCGCCGAAGCGGCCGTCCGTGACGCCGGCGAGCGTGTCCGTTCCGGCCCCGTTCC